>CANBQQ010000244.1 GCA_947371715.1 Flavipsychrobacter stenotrophus | reverse complement strand
GCAATTATAGCTGCTCACCAATAAGTTCAGATCAGTTCCGTATCCGCCAGCCCTATAAAAGGTGTCTGCATGAATGGCATTATTTCCAACAATACTTAGTGTGTACAAATTATTGTTTTGATCGGTACACATGTAGTAGGTCCCCTCCGGCCGGTTGCTCAGATAAGATGAACTCGAACTTGTTCCGCCTCCTTTTACCCACTGAAACTGTTGTGCATATGAGAAATGGCTAATCATGGCAAATGCCAGGATCAGTAAAAGGATATAAGGTGCGTGTCTTTTCATAGAAACATCATAAATATATTCAATTATTTGGTGTGTTGGTGTTTCGGCCTTAATCTCCCCCTTTTTCTGCCATATGATAAATGGAGTATAGAGCCTATATTTGCGCATATTTTTAAATAAGACAAATGAAGAAAACACTTTTACTTTTTGTTGCCGTTATCGGTATGATGGGCGCAAGGGCAGATGAGGGTATGTGGATACCTATGCTTATTGGTAAGAATTATGATGAGATGCAGCGCCTGGGCCTGAAGCTCACCAAGGAAGACCTGTACAGCATTAATCACAGCAGCATGAAGGATGCCATTCTGCAGTTTGGTGGTGGTTGCACTGCCGAAATGATCTCTTCTAATGGCCTGTTGTTGACTAACCACCACTGTGGTTATGATGCTATTGCCGCGCTGAGTACTGTAGACCGTAATCTGCTGGATAATGGTTTCTGGGCGCATAGCCTGAGCGAGGAAATGCCTGCACAGGGTGTTACCGCACTGTTCCTGCAGCGCATGGAAGATGTGACCAACGAAGTAAAGATGGCGGTAAACGGCACTACCGGTGCTGAGTATACCAAGGCTTTTGATGCTGTGCGCAAGGTAATAGAAGAGCGCGAAGGCAAGAAGGGTAAGTATGTAGCCAATGTAAAAGAGTACTTTAATGGTAATCAGTATTTTCTGCTGATATACAAGCGTTATACCGATGTAAGGCTGGTTGGCAATCCTCCGCGCAGCCTGGGTAAGTATGGCGGCGATATAGACAACTGGATGTGGCCACGCCATACTGCAGATTTCTCTATGTTCCGTATCTATGCAGACAGTAACAACAACCCTAAGCCATATGCAGCCAGCAATGTGCCTTACCACCCCGGTAAGTATCTGCCGGTATCGGTAAAGGGACAAAAAGAAGGCGACTATGCTATGGTGATGGGTTACCCCGGCCGTACCAACCGTTATGAGGTGAGCTATGGTGTAGATCTGGCCATCAATACGGTTAATCCTTCTATCGTAGCCATCCGCGATCTGCGCCTGAACATTATGAAGAAGCATATGGATGCAGATAAGAAGACTTACCTGCAGCTGACCGGCCTTTACAGTAAAATAGCTAACTACTGGAAGTACTTTATCGGTCAGACCGAGCAGTTGAAGCGCCTGAACGTAGTTGAAAAGAAGAAGAAGAGCGAAGATAAGTTTACCACCTGGGCACGTGCTACACAGGGCATGGATGCAGGGCTGATGAGTAAGTTCGAACTGGCATTTGATGATTATAAGCCGTATGCCAAGCATGCTACTTATTATGGAGAGTGTTTCCGTGCAAGTGCTATGTCGCGCATGGCAGTAGCGTTGAAGCCACTGTATGACTATTACGATAAGAACCCTAAGCCTGATGCTGATAGCGTGAAGAAATACATAACCAATGCACAGACCGCTTACCGCGCTGCTGCTCATGATTATGAGAAGGCTACCGATATGGACCTGTTTGCACAGATGACCAAGATGTTTTACGAGAATGTAGACAAGACCCAGATGCCTGATATCTATGCTAATGTTATCTTCAACAAGGAGTGTGTAGGCAAGAAGAGCTGTGCTAAGCCAAAGAAGGGCGAACTGCCTTGCTTTATGGGAACCACCTATGAGTCTTATGCTGCGTATGTGTACAGCCACACTTTCTTAACAGATAGCGTTTCGTTTAACAAGTTCTGCGAAGCACCAACTTTTGCCGCATTGAAGAATGATGCTGCAGTATTGTATGCTTACAGTTTTGCCAACAACTACAAGAAGTATGCGCCTAAGGTAGAAGCATTTAACTACCGCAAGGCGGAACTGGCTAAGGAATACCTGCGTGAGATGATGGTTTGGAAGGAGGATAAGATGTTCTATCCGGATGCTAACTCTACCATGCGTATTACTTATGGCAGCGTATTGGGCTATGAGCCGCAAGATGGTGTACACTACAACTACTTCACTACAATGGATGGCCTGATGGCTAAGTACAAAGCGGGTGATGAAGATTTTGATGTACCTGCAGACCTGGTGAACCTGTACAAGGCTAAGGACTATGGTATGTATGCCGACGCTGATGGTAAGTTGCACACCTGCTTTATCACTAATAATGACATTACCGGTGGTAACTCTGGTAGCCCATGTATCAATGGTAATGGTGAGTTGATAGGTGCCGCATTTGATGGTAACTGGGAAGCTATGAGTGGTGATATCGCTTTCGATCGTAAGTATAAGAGAACAATTGTGTGCGATATCCGCTACATCTTGTTCCTCATAGATAAAATGGGTCATGCCGATAACCTGATCAAGGAAATGGAAATACGTAAGTAATGGCTCAATGGGTGGAATGTGATAATTAATGCGGCAATGTGGAAGAAATGTGATGGAATGTGGAAGAAATGTGATGGAATGTGATGGAATGCGATGGAATGCGAGGCCATGTTAATATAAGAGATAGCAAAAGAACAGCCGCTTCAGAAACGAGGCGGCTGTTTTTTGTGTTTTAGGGTTGCCGCCGTTGTATCTTCTGACCAACAGTCATCGGGTTGGGAGGGTAATACCCCGGTTGCCCTTTACTACTCCAATAAAAGCATATGTTTCAAGGCAGATGTCAATTGCCACGACCTTCAGGTCGTGGTGAATAGATAATTTAAAAAGGGCTTTAGCCAAAATGGCAAATGATGGTCATATAGTATTACGTAGTATTTCGGCTAAAGCCTTTTTACTTTTGTATTTTATCCACGACCTGAAGGTCGTGGCAACTGATGTTTGCTGATTCCGTTAAGTGCCGGTTTTTCATATTGATCGACATTAACAGGGTTAGTTGATTTATAAAATCCACCAATTCCCATTTGTAATATTTGCGGTAATTTTGTGACTGTTATCGTACCCTTATGACCTACCGTACTTCTGTATCAGATCCATTCTCGCGGATGGTGGCGTTTATTATCAGTTCTTTTATAGGAATGATAATAGTGTTCTCGTTATCGGGGCTGATGAATGTGTGGCTGATATTGCTGATATACCTGGCAGAAATGGTGTCGCTGTCGTACCTGCTGATGCGGGTATTTTCATCGGGCCAGATAGAAACCATCGTGATGAATGACCGCCTGCATATGCGGTGGATGAAGCATTACCTGCTCAGCAAGCAGGATGATAAAGAGATTCACTTCAAAGACATAGAGGACCATGAATACATTGCCAGTCGTATCTCACGCACCTATGCTTTGCTGCTGAAAGATGGCAGCGATGTGGTCTATAACCAGTTCAATATGTATGTGACCGGCAAGGAAGATATGGAAGCGATGGGCAGGGATATTTGGGATGCTGTGGAACTCTACTATATAAAGAATCCCGAGCCGGAAGTGCCGCTGGGCTATGAAAAGAAGACACCGGTATATACCCAAAGCCCGTCTGATAAGCGCAAGGCTGCATGGCGCTTGGCGGGTGGGATAGTGGGGGCGATTGGCATTTACCTGTTTGTTGGTTTCCCTGTATTAAAGATGTTGTTTCCTGCAAATCCGGTGTTCTGGGAGTTTAAGATGCTGGCTGCCTTTACGGGTATTCTCCTTTTATTCGCTAAGGTATTCGGGGTAATTTATGAGAAGTGGCAGAAGGCGCAGGGCGGTGAAGAGAGCGAGGAGACAGAGCGCAGTGCGAACGGATACTAACTGAAGCAGAGCGGGAGTGAGTATAGAGAGCGGGTTTATTCGCAAGCGAGACGCTTGCTGAAGCAGAGTGGGAGTGAGTAAGGAGAGCGGGGTTATTCGCAAGCGGGACGCTTGCATGTGCTAGGACGAAGCGAGACGCCTCGACCAGTGTAGCATTAGTGAGGATACGATCTGCTTGTGTATTTAAAAAATCTCTTGTCTTGCAGCATTGCGGCTGCGTGGCACGCGCCTACCTTATCAGCGTTATATCTCCCTTCCTCAGTATCGGATGCTTATCCGAATGTCGGCAGTTAACTACCAATGAATAGTAGTACGTGCCCATGTCGGCGGGTTGGCCATTTACGGTGCCATCCCATCCCGGGGTCTCGTCGGTCGATGTGAAGATGAGTGTGCCCCAGCGGTCGTAGATATGAAATTCGGTAAGCGCATAGTCGCCGGATCTTACTACTCTCAATACATCATTATGTCCGTCGCCATTGGGTGTGAACGCACTTGGTATGATGATCGGTCCGTTGCAGCATGATTCTACAGTTACGTCTACCTGTTCTTTTGGTCCTACGCAGTTGGTCTGGAAAGAGATCTGCGAGGTATAGAAGTGTTGCACGCCAATAGTGTCGGTAGTTACATATGGTGCGGCGACTGATGGGGTAGTGTCGCTCACGTCGGAATACCAAAGCAGGTTGTTGTAATTATCTACTATCAAAGGCATAGCCGGGGAATACTGGCAAACCACTATTGGCGATGCTTGTATAGGCGTGTTGGAAATGGCAAATACTGTTATGTGCTCATTAGCAGTTGCAAAGCAGCCGCCTGCATTGGTCACAACCAGGTGGTAGTTGCCCTCGTTCAGGCTGGTGGCCGTGGTGATCACTCCATTCAGGAATGGTGAGCTATAGCCGTTGGGGCCTGTCCATAGGTAAGTGTAAGCACCTGCGGGAGATACTGTAGCATTCAGGTTGATGGTAAACCCCTCGCAAATAGAAGTATCGCGGGTGTTGATAGTAAAGTTGAACGGCAAGACAGTAACTGTTACCTGCTGAGTGGCTGTGCAGCTATGTGTGGTAGTGGCTGTGGCGGTGTAAGTAGTTGTTGTCAACGGTGTAGCAAAGGGTTCTTTTACAAACGGATTGCTCAAGCCTGCCGCCGGGCTCCAGCTGTAGCCATACGCAGCAGGGCCGTTCACACGAATGGTGAATGCCGAACCTTCGCAGATGGTGGTGTCGGGGGTAAGAATGGTGAAAGATGGATTTTCAACATTCACCGTTATCATATCGGTGATCACCGGACAGTGTGATCCTGCAAGTGTGGCACTCATGGTATAGGTCGTACTGGCAATCGGTGTAGCTGTAGGGCTGGCAGCAACCGCGCTGCTTAGTGTGGCGGCTGGCGTCCATGCATAAGAAAGTCCTGCAGTACCTGCAGTGTTAATGGCGTATGAATTCCCCGCACAGATGATAGTATCAGGCGAGGTGATAGAAGCAAATGGCGCATCTATCAGAGAAATGGTAATAGAATCGATCACGCCACATATGGAGGCTGAAGTAAGCACGATGGTTATTGTTTTAACTCC
>CANBQQ010000243.1 GCA_947371715.1 Flavipsychrobacter stenotrophus | reverse complement strand
TGGACGCCGCTGGGCACTACAACATATGATACCCTGCAAGTAACGGTTACACCTCCCAACACTACTACCTACGTATTAACTGGGGTATTAGCAGGCGCTGGTTGCCCATCTGCTTCAGATACTATGACGGTCAATGTAATACATCCGTTTACAGTAGATGTTGGCCCGGCAATTCAGAATACATGCGTGGGTATTCCCCTCGCCTTACATGCAACCGTCACACCATCGACAGGCAGTTTTAGTTATAACTGGACGCCGACTACATACATGACCGGTGCCTCTACTGCCAATCCTATTGTCACACCAACTGTTGCCGGCGACCTAAGCTACAGCCTAACGGTTACGGAAGTTTCTGCCGGCTGTACAGCCCCAGGCACTTTGATCGTTCACGTACTGCCTAATGATTTCGCGCTGCTTAATCCCGATAGCGTTATCTGCTTCAATGGCATAATTCCTATGAGGGTAAACGGCGATACTGAGTTCAGTTATCATTGGGAACCTAACGGGTTTGTGAACAATGCCAACATTATCAACCCAATAGCAACAATATCGGCATCTACCATTTTCACCGTAACTGCAAGTTACCCGGGCTGTCCTGATATGGTGCACACTGTGAACCTTACTGTGGAGAGTCCTAATGTAGATATTCACACAAAAGACACAGCATTCTGCGTAGGAGACTCTATAAAGCTGGATGTAGTTGCAGGCCCGCCGGGGTTGCCATATACACTTTCATGGACACCAACTACCAATCTTGTCAATGAAACCACATTGACGCCTACATTCGTTTCAGGTATTGTGGGCGATTATCCTTATACCATTACCATCACTTCTCCCAATGGCTGTGTAAGCAGTGATATGGTCACTTTATCTCCACGTCCACCGGCACATATTGGTATTACTCCCGGTAGTGGCATAGTAGGCTATGGCGAGCATATACAGCTAGACGCCGTAAACCTCACTCCTTACCCACTCATTTATTGGTGGACACCAAATGATGGCACATTGGATAACCCCAACATCAACAACCCTATAGCTGTAATAACAGACTCTGTAACATTTGTAGTATATGCCATGAACGAGTGGGGTTGCCGCGATTCTGCAAGCGTAACGCTACAGACCATTGATGGCAATGAAGAATTTGTACCTTCTGCATTCACACCTAACGGCGATGGCCTTAATGACATCTTCAGGATCATCAACGTACGCTATCACAAGCTGGTAATGTTCAATGTTTATAACCGTTGGGGAGAACTGGTGTACCACAATGATACAGACCCTAAGAAGGGATGGGATGGTACATTTAACGGTGTTGCACAAGACATGGGCATATTCCACTACATGATAGTTATTGGCAGGCCCGATGGTAAATTAAGAGAATATAAAGGCGATGTAACGCTGATACGATAAATGAGCATTCAACTCAATAAAAAATCCCGGAGATCATTGATCATCCGGGATTTTTTTTATTTCTCTACTTTATCGAAGTACATCATTATGCACTCTTTCAAAACTATTTCCTGCTCAGGTAGTCCACCCATATCATCGGGGCGTTTTATCTCGTGAAAGTGCGGCCAGCCCTCTTCATCTCTGCCGGCATCTTCGTAATAGCCAATCTGTGCCAGCAATGTGCATACCGCTATATGCATCAGGTCCTGCTTCTGCTCCTTGCTAAACTTTGTCTCCAGCGGGGCATTCAATACATTAAGACCTATAAGGAACAGGATGCTTTCCAGGTCGGGCAGTTTCCCAAACCGTTCTCTCAGCATCATTTGTGTATTTATCCACCTTATATCAAAACTTTCCATTGATTTTTGTTTTTAGTACCGCAGGGCGGTTGCCACTACATATATTTCGGGTAAAGGGCAAAATTACTGTTTAATACCCTATTATTGCTTTTGTATGGGCAACGAGCTGGTTTTTAAAAAAAGTTAAAATCTCTTTCTACGGTTTTTAATAAAATAGCCGTTTTATATTTTTGAGTTCAGAATTTTAAAGAATACTATGGATATATCATCTTCAGTAGACATCAGAGAGTTAAACGAACGTATTCACCAGCAGAGTGCATTTATTGAGTTGCTCAATATGGAGCTCAACAAAGCTGTTGTAGGCCAGAAGACAATGGTAGAGCGCCTTATGATAGGCTTGCTGGCCAATGGTCATGTATTGCTGGAAGGCGTACCGGGGCTGGCAAAAACACTGGCCATCAAGTCGCTGGCTTCGGCTATACATGCCGGTTTTGCGCGTATCCAATTTACGCCCGACCTGCTGCCTGCCGACGTATTGGGAACAATGGTCTATAATCCACAGGAGCATGTGTTTGCGGTGCGTAAGGGGCCTATTTTCTCCAACTTCATCCTTGCGGATGAGATAAACCGTGCACCGGCAAAAGTGCAGAGCGCACTGCTGGAAGCCATGCAGGAGCGCCAGGTAACCATTGGCGATCATACTTACCCATTGGCAGAACCTTTCCTGGTCTTAGCTACGCAGAACCCTATAGAGCAGGAAGGAACTTACGAACTGCCTGAAGCCCAGGTAGACAGGTTTATGCTGAAGATCATCATCACCTATCCTAAAAAGGAAGAGGAACGCATGATCATCCGTTCTAACATTAACCCGGGTGGGATGTCTAAGATAAACCCTGTGGTTACTACCGATGATATACTGAAAGCCCGTAAACTGGTGCGTGAGGTATACATGGATGAAAAAATAGAACAATACATACTGGATATAGTTTTTGCTACCCGCTTCCCCGAGGAGTATAAACTGGCCAAGTTGAAACCATACATCAGCTATGGTGGGTCTCCACGTGCCAGCATCAACCTGGCGCTGGCATCAAAGGCTTATGCCTTTATCAAGCGCCGTGGCTATGTGATACCTGAAGACGTGCGCGCCGTATGCCACGATGTAATGCGCCACCGTATAGGCCTTACTTACGAAGCCGAGGCAGAGAACATTACCAGCGAACAAATACTGAACGATATATTGAATGTGGTAGAAGTACCTTGATAAAGTAAAAACTGAAAAGTAAAAAATAAAAACCTCATCCCGCTTGCGTTTGGCTTGCGGGATGTTTTGTTTTATTGTTTTGAGTTATAACTACTATTTTTGGAAGACTGACCAATCTCTTTCAACCTATAACAACATGACTGACTTTATCAACGAATCTGATTTTATTTTTTATAAAGGCAATGACGGGCAAACGCACGTACAGGTAGTAGTTGGGGATGAAACAGTATGGATTAGCCAACAAGCAATGGCAGAAGTGTTTGGCACATCTAAACAAAACATAAGCTTACACTTAAAAAATGTTTTTAAAACTAACGAACTGGCTGAACATGGAGTTGTCAAGGAAATCTTGACAACTGCATCGGATGGCAAAAAGTACAAAACAAATTTCTACAACTTAGATGCTATTATCGCTATTGGTTATAGAGTAAACTCATTTAAGGCAACCCAATTCAGAATTTGGGCAACTCGAATACTGAAAGAGTATTTAATCAAAGGGTTTACCCTTGACGACGACCGCTTAAAACACGGACAGAAGGTCTTTGGAAAAGATTATTTCAAAGAATTGCTCCAAAGGGTTCGCTCTATACGAGCAAGCGAGCGTAGAATATACCAACAAGTAACTGATATTTTTGCGGAATGTAGTATAGACTATGATGCAAATGCGGAAGTAACAAAAAACTTTTATGCGATGGTGCAGAATAAATTCCATTTTGCAATAGCCGGCAAAACTGCTGCTGAAATCATTTATACTATTGCTGATAGTCAAAAGGAAAATATGGGTTTGTCGACTTGGAAAAATGCACCAGAAGGCAGAATATTGAAAGGCGACGTGGTTATTGCAAAAAATTATCTGCTTGAAGCGGAGATAAAACAATTAGAAAGAACAGTAACCGGTTATTTTGATTATATCGAAGGACTAATTGAACGTCAAAATACATTTACAATGGAACAATTAGCAGCGAGTGTTGATAAATTTCTTTCTTTTAATGAGTATAGAATCCTAGAAGGAAAGGGTAAAATATCAAAACTACAAGCTGACAAGAAAGCGATTGGCGAATACAATGTTTTTAATAAAACACAAAAAATCGTCTCTGATTTTGACAAACAAACAAAGAGATTGAGTAAGGAGAAAAGCGACTAACTCCCTCCTTTATTGCTTTTGCTTATAGCGGCTCAGCAAACTACAATAAGAGTAGATATTGCTACAGCCTTTATCTTATTACCTTTGCCCTATGGCTTACAAATCATTAAGGGAGTTCATAGATACACTGGAAAAGGCAGGAGAATTGATAAGGATAAAGGAGTATGTAAATCCTGAGTTGGAGATAGCGGAAATAACCGACCGCATATCTAAAACACCTGATAGAAATAAAGCATTATTATTTGAAAATACGGGCACTGAGTTCCCGCTGCTCATTAATAGCATGGGTAGCGATAAACGCATGTGCATTGCCTTAGGCGTGAATCACCTTGATGATTCAATGCATGAGATCGAAGACCTGTTCAAAATGATGTCGGCGCCAAAGAATGGTATTCTTGAGAAACTGGCCATGCTGCCGCAGTTGGGCAAATTTGCCTCTTGGATGCCGAAAGTAGTAAAAGGAAAGGGCGCCTGCCAGGAAGTGATCATGGCCGACCCCGACTTGAGCAAAATACCTATACTCAAATGCTGGCCCGAAGATGGTGGTCCGTTCATTACCCTACCGGCTATTCATACCAAAGACCCTAATAATGGCATCCGTAATATAGGTATGTACCGTATGCAGGTGTTTGAAAAAAACATGACGGGCATGCACTGGCATAAGCACAAAGTATCGGCCCGCCACTACAATGAATATAAGAAACTGGGTAAACGTATGCCTGTAGCAGTGGCGCTGGGTGGAGATCCTGTTTATACCTATGCAGCAACAGCCCCATTACCTGAAAATGTAGATGAGTATATGCTTGCCGGCTTCCTTCGTAAAAAGAAGGTAGAACTGGTAAAGTGTATTACTCAACCTGATATAGAAGTACCTGCCGATGCCGACTTTATTATAGAAGGTTATGTAGACACAGATGAAGAATTGATATGGGAAGGCCCGTTTGGCGACCATACCGGCTATTACTCCCTACCCGACTGGTATCCCCGCTTCCATGTTACTGCTATTACCCACCGTAAGGGTGCAGTATATCCTGCCACTATTGTAGGAATACCGCCGCAGGAAGATGCATGGATAGGCAAGGCAACCGAGCGCATATTCCTTGCCCCTATCAAAATGACCATGGTGCCTGAGATCACCGATATGAATATGCCTGTAGAAGGGGTGTTTCATAACCTGGTCATTGCCACCATTAATAAAGAGTACGCAGGGCAGGGGCAGAAAGTAATGAATGCCATGTGGGGTGCCGGACAGATGATGTTCAACAAAATACTGGTACTGGCAGATGGCAAGGTAAAGATCGACGACTACCTGCCTCTGGCCCAATATGTGTTTAACAACCTCAACCCGGTCACTGATGTCTACTT
>CANBQQ010000242.1 GCA_947371715.1 Flavipsychrobacter stenotrophus | reverse complement strand
AATACGGGCTTCTTCCATTATGACATGCAAAGGCTCGGCTATCCTGATACGGCAACTTTTACCGTAACGATGACGTCGCTGGATACCCGCCTTACCATTACCGGAGCGCCGCAGACGTACATCAACCCTACTATTCTGCAAAAGTTCAAAGATTCTATGGCCTACTCTATAGCCACCGGGACACCCAATGGAACATTACTTAAGTATGAAATTAAACTGTACAATGGCATGTATTATCAGCACGACACCGTGCAGTTTTACTACGGCAAGTACAACACCAATACTGTACCAAATACCAACACCCTCACCAACTGGAGTGCCACCGACTGGAACACCTGCAGCAGCGTTTACTTCTCTGCACCGGCATCTATTGGTAGCAGCGCAAGTGGTTGCAGTAATTATGCAGATAACGTAACTGCAGAACTACAGCTTATCGACACATTAGACCTTACTCATTCGCAGCAGGCATTTATGTATTTCTATTGCCGCTGGGGAATAGAATCGTCTTACGACTACATGGTTATAGAAGCAACACCGGTGGGCTTCACCAACTGGCAGCCATTGTGTGGCAGGTTCACCAAACCGGGCACTAACAACCAGCTATCAAACGAACCAATATACGATGGTCAGCACCCGGATTGGGTGCAGGAAGAGCTGAACCTGAGCGACTACCTGGGCGGATTGATCAACGTACGGTTCTCTATGATAGGCGATGGCGCAGTCAACTATTCAGGATTCTATATAGATGACATGAACGTGATCACTGTAGAAGATTCTGCTTTTGCCAACCACACAGGCATTACAGGCATCAGCAGCAATGGCGCGAATATGTCTGTATTCCCTAATCCTGCCCGCGAGCAATTGAACATAGCGATCAACGGCTACTCATTCAGTCACCCTATTCAGGCCGGCCTTTATGATGGCTTAGGTAGAAAGGTAATGAGCTGCACGCTCAACAGCACACTGTCAGTTATTGATGTTCAAAACCTGCCAACCGGCATCTACTACCTGAAAACAGATAGCAAAGACGTGCAATTGCCGGTGTGCAAAGTGCAGGTGATGAGGTAGAAAATGAGAGCGGGAAAGAGAGCGGAGAGCGGGATGGCAGAAAAGATCATGTTATGGATAGTCTTGTGGGCGCTTCTTTTACTCACGGCCTTTTTTACTATCCTGTCGCCCTATAAATACGAATGGGACACTGAGATAGAAAGGCAGGTGAGCGATGATATGGTTACGGCATTAGTATTTGTGAATATATTATTTGCTATTCTATTTGCAATATTCTCTCTACTCACAAGAAGAAAATATAGGTCTATGTCATTGTTTGCCATAACCGGATTTGTTGTTTGTATTGTCAGATTAGCGTGGCTTTGCTTTTGCCTACCGGAATGACGTAATCGGAGATTACGCCAAACTGAGATTCGGTTAGTGGTTAAATTTGTATCTAATTACCCCACTCCTCCTATTTTACTATATTTACACCTCGTAAACAATACAATTATATGGCTCACCAACTGCTGAAAGGAAAAAAAGGTATCATATTCGGGGCACTCGACGAGCGCTCAATTGCATGGAAAACTGCACTGGCCTGCGTGGCTGAGGGTGCGGAAATAACACTCTCTAACGCTCCCATAGCCCTGCGTATGGGCAAGATCAATGAACTGGCTAAGCTGTGTAATGCGGAAGTAATACCTGCTGATGCTACCTCTACTGCCGACCTGGATAACCTGATGCAGAAAGCAATGGAAATACATGGCGGTAAGCTGGATTTCATGCTGCACTCCATAGGCATGTCGCCTAATGTGCGCAAGAATTTCTCTTACACAGAAACTAATTATGAGAATTTCTTAAAGACGCTTGATATTTCTGCTCTTTCTCTGCACCGTGTATTGCAATCTGCTAAAAAGGCCGATGCACTGAACGAGTGGGGTTCTGTAGTAGCATTGACCTACATTGCTGCGCAGCGGGCATTCCCGGGTTATAATGATATGGCTGATGCCAAGGCTATGCTGGAAAGCATTGCCCGCAGCTTTGGTTATCACTATGGTTTTGCTAAGAAAGTAAGGGTAAATACAGTTTCTCAGTCGCCAACAGTTACTACTGCAGGTTCCGGTGTTGCCGGTTTCGATGTATTCCTGGATTATGCAGAGAAAATGTCGCCATTGGGTAATGCAAGTGCAGAACAATGCGCAGACTACTGCGTATCCCTGTTCAGCGACTACACCCGCATGGTTACTATGCAGAACCTCTTCCACGATGGTGGTTTCTCATTTACCGGCGTAAGTACACCAATAGTAGAAGATATTACAAAGGCAAATACTCTGTAAGGTGATTTCGGGCGTTACAAACGCAGACGAGTACAAAAATCAATATAAATACACCACATGGGCTTTGTCAATGTGGTGTATTCATTTAGTCATCAAGGGAATACCAATATTTTTGCATTTATTGCAATAATCAGGATGAAGACACGTTTTAGAACCATGAGAGGAATGAAATACGCATTACTATTTGCCGGCTTACTGTCTTGCGGGCTGGCTACCGCACAGGTGGTTGGCGGCCAGTCTTCTTTCGAATATCTTAATCTGTCCAATTCCCCTCACGTTTCCGCATTAGGCGGTATTAGTGTTGCCAATCCTGAAAACGACATTTCCCTTGCCTTGCAGAACCCCGCTATGATGCGGCCGGGTCTGCACAATCAGCTGGGCCTGAATTACAATAGCTTCTATGGTGATATTAAGGTGATGAACCTGCAGTATGGCTATTACGCACCAAAGACACAGACTTCCTTCTTCGGCGGTGTACAATACCTTAACTACGGCGCATTCTCTAATACCGATGACCTTGGCAATGTTTATGGTGACTTCCATGCGGTAGATTATTCTATTACTATTGGGGCCTCGCGCAGTTATCTGCAGCACTGGCGCTATGGTGCAGCTGTAAAATATGCCAGCTCAGCTTTGTATGATGCCAAAGCATCGGCGGTATTGATGGATGTGGGTATCAATTATTATGACACAGCATCACTTGTAGACTTTGGTATTGTAGCCAAAAATATGGGTGGAACTATAAAAAAGTATAACCCCAACAATCCTGCTGAGCCACTGCCTTTTGACCTGCAGCTGGGTATTTCCAAGAGATTTAAACACCTGCCATTAAGAGTATATACTACCCTGCACCACCTGTACGAGTGGGATGTGCAGTACAATAATCCATCTGATAATGTTGGTACGGGATTACTGGGATCGAACGATACCGCCTCATCTAAAGGTTCATTTGGCGAAAAGCTGTTCAGGCATTTTATTTTCGGTGCCGAGCTGAGCCTGGGTAAGCGCCTGATGGTAACAGTATCTTATAATGATCTCCGCCGCCGTGAAATGGTGATAAAAACCAAAACAGGTTCCGCCGGTTTTGCATTTGGCGTGGCGCTTAATCTCAATAAGTTCCAGGTACACTACGGGCGCTCTTACTACCATATAGCGGGTGCATACAACGAGATCGGCATCAACTTCGCCCTCAACAAACTAATGGGCCTGGGCAAAACAGGAGAGAAGATAAAGTGGAATGCCGAGTACCCGGATTGGGAGTAGAGGAAAGCGTATGAACCTGGATTACACTGATATTTATCTGAACTATGATGACAGTGATTAAATGATAGACTATGAATGATATCCATTGTTACTTTCTGGGCTTTTTCATTAATCGCCTAAATTGAAGTTTAGCACTGCCGAAGTTTATTAACAGGCCAACTTCCATATTGTAAGCTTCTAAATAATTTATTCCTTGTGCCAGATGCACATCTTCTAACTCTATAATTGCTTTTAATTCAACCATAATCTTTCCTTCAACTAGAAAATCAACCCTTCTTGTGCCTACCATTGCTCCTTTGTAATAGATATCCATTTCATGTTCCCGGCTAAATGACAAACCCTGATGCGTCATTTCTAATGCTAAAGACCGCTGGTAGATAACTTCCTGAAAACCATTACCCATGTCTTTATGCACTTCCATGGCACATCCTATAATTTTGCCTGTAAGTTCACTGTCAGGATATTGGTTGTTTGTTATCGTATTCATCAGAATGGTATTGAAAGTGTAAATATAAGGCTGGATTCAAAAAAAGTAAAAACCTAGATCATTGTTTCGAAGACAAATTCATAGCCCATCAATCAATCACTGCCATCACAGTTCAGACAAAAAAAGACAACAACAAAATACCGCTATAGAAATCAATAATACGCTTACTGTGATGCAAGAGCCTAACTTTATGTTGTGATCGATTCCGGTGTATTGCCGGGATAATAGGTGCTTTTGAATTGATAATTATGGAAGGATTTTTGTTCTCGAAGTTTACCCCTGAAGATGCTAATAAGACGCCGTTCGATAAGCTGCTGGGTGTATTTACAGAGATGCTGCAATATACCAATGGTGATGCGGGCGAGGCATTGAGCTGGCTGAGCCAGTTGGATAAGCAATATGGACTGACCAATAAAGACTATGGCATTGGTGATTTCATCGACGACCTGAAGGAGAATGGCTATATAAAAGAGAATGAACAGAATGGAACTTTCAAGATAACTTCCAAGACAGAACAGGTCATCCGTAAGCGATCTTTGGAAGATATATTCGGGAAGTTGAAGAAGTCGAAGAGTGGTAGTCACCGCACCTTTAAGACGGGGCAAGGAGATGAGCCTAACCCGGAAACGAGAGCATACGAGTTTGGCGATGCTCCTGAAAGCATCAATTATACAGGCAGTCTCAACAATGCATTCATCAACCATGGTATAGATAAGCTCACCATGCACCAGAGCGATCTGGAGATACATGAGACCGACTTTAAAGCACAGACATCTACGGTGTTGATGATAGACATCAGCCACTCTATGATACTGTATGGAGAGGATAGAATAACACCTGCCAAGCGCGTGGCCATGGCACTGAGTGAGCTGATCACTACCCGCTATCCGAAGGATACGCTGGACATAGTAGTCTTTGGCAATGATGCATGGCAGATAGAAATGAAAGATCTGCCCTATCTGGAGGTTGGTCCCTACCACACCAATACTGTTGCCGGCCTTGAGCTGGCCATGGAGTTGCTGCGCCGCAGAAAGAACCCCAATAAGCAGATCTTCATGATCACTGATGGTAAGCCTACCTGTCTGAAGATAGGCAACAAGTACTACAAGAACAGCTTTGGCATAGACAGTAAGATCTTGAACCGCACACTAAACCTGGCTGGTCAGTTAAGGAAACTAAAGATACCCGTTATCACTTTTATGATAGCGCAAGACCCTTACCTGCAGGACTTTGTACGCAATTTCACAGAAGTGAATGGCGGCAAGGCTTTTTATTCATCGCTGGACGGGTTGGGTAGTTTTGTGTTTGAAGATTATGAAAGGAATAAAAAGAAGACGGTGAGGTAGGTGAGCTATAAGATCATTTAAACCTTTGTGACATATTGAAGAAATTATATTGTTTACAATTAATTGTAAATCAATAGATATCCCTCTATCTTTAGAAAAA
>CANBQQ010000241.1 GCA_947371715.1 Flavipsychrobacter stenotrophus | reverse complement strand
CCCAGTGGTACTTCCAGTATTATATCTTCTCCGTCGGCACCGGTACACTTGTTCTTAATACCGTTCACACCATCTTTGGCTATAACGTTCTTAAAGTAACGCATGTGCAGCAGTGTCCACAACTGCGAGTTGCCCCGCAATATGATGTGGCCACCACGACCGCCATTACCCCCATCGGGGCCGGCCATAGGATTGAACTTGGTGCGTGCAAAATGCGCGCTACCCGCACCACCCTTACCGGAATGAACGAATATACGTATATGGTCTACAAAATTTCCTCTCTCCACTATGCTACCGGTAGTATGTACTTGTTAATATTCTTAGCCAACAGCTTGAACGTTTCGTCAACAGGATGGTTGCCCATTACTGTCTCCAATTTGCCGTAAGCATCGTAATAGCTGGCTACAGGCTCTGTCTTGGTCCTGTATTCCTTTATACGCTTGGTGATTACCTCTTCATTATCATCGCTTCTGCCCGATGTGAGACCGCGGCCTACAAGGCGCTTGATCAATTCTGCCTCTGTTACATCCAGTGCCAAAACCAGATCTATCTTAGTGTTCTTGAACTCCAGCAATTTGTCCAGAGCCTCAGCCTGCGCACGTGTACGTGGAAAGCCATCGAATATAAATCCGCGGGCATCAGGTGTCTCATCTATTTTGCTGCTGATCATACCTATCACCACCTCATCCGGAACAAGAATGCCCTGATCCATATACTTCTGAGCTTCAACGCCAAGTGGAGTATGACGGGCTACTTCATCGCGCAAAAGATCTCCTGTAGAGATATGCTGCAACTGGTAGGTTTTCACAATATTTTCAGACTGGGTACCCTTACCGCTTCCCGGAGGGCCAAATAACACTAGGTTAAACATGAATAATCGTAATTGATATACCGCGCAAAAATAGCTATTAGTTATGAACTTAAATATTTTGTTACCCTATTAGCTATACCTATTTATCAATAAATATGAAAAATGTGAGATAAATTAACATTTCTGACCCATTAGATACAGGCCATTTTCTTTCCCTTCAATATAATTCAAGGGAAGTTAGTACAAAAATAATGATATAGAAAGCTACTAAAATGCATAAAGTCAACAGTTTCGGCTGTTGACTTTATATATTTTAACACAGCTAAAAGCTGCTAGAAGAAGTATTGCCCCTTGTCTATCAGTACAGCAGCTATCCTTCTGCGGGCATCCTTGGTGTTGTAATTATCGGCCTTGGTAAAACGTTTTATACCCATTAACATCATACGCTGTTCATCACCTTCTGCAAAACCATTGATGGCGGACTTACCTGCGTGATTAATACGGTCTGCGGCATCATAGAGAAAGGTGTGTGCTATGTCCATAGCCACATCTGCCAGTTCGTGTCCGCTCTGCTTCATTTTCATCGCTCTCAGTAATACACTCTCTGCCTGAAAGGTGTCGATGGCCATATCGGCAAGGTTCATTAGTATCTCCTGTTCGTGTTCCAGCTGCATCATCAGCTTTTGTGCGGCACCACCGGCACACATGAGTATTGCCTTTTTAAAATTGGCAGCCACTTTTTGTTCTGCTGCAAAAGGGGTATCGTCTGTACTGAAGTCCGGAATGCTCATCATCTCTTTCTGCACATCCATGGCTGCACCCATTATGTTGATACGGCCCTTCATGGCCCGCTTCAGGTACATGTCCAGTATCAGCAATCGGTTGATCTCATTAGTGCCTTCAAAGATCCGGTTAATGCGCGCATCGCGGTAAGCGCGGCTAATGTTGTATTCATCGCTAAAGCCATTACCACCATGAATCTGCACCCCTTCATCTACTACATAATCCAATGCTTCAGATCCGAGTACTTTTAGTATCGCACACTCTATGGCATACTCTTCTGCAGCCCCCAATAGTGCATTGTCGTGCTGGCCATCTGCTGCCAGTGCATGTTCCTTATCGTCTATCCATTTGGCAGTGCGGTACATTGCACTGTCAGCGGCAAACAGCTTGATCACCATCTCGGCAAGTTTGTGCTGTATAGCCCCGAAACTAGCTATAGGTTTCTTAAACTGTTCCCGCGTCTTGGCATACGCCACGGTTGTTTTTACTGCCAGCTTTGCTCCTCCTGATGTTGCTGCGCACAGCTTCAACCTGCCTATGTTCAGAATGTTGAAGGCTATAACGTGGCCCTTGCCAATTTCACCCAACAAATTTTCCCTAGGTATAACACAGTTCTCAAAGAACAGCTGACGGGTGCTACTACCTTTTATACCCATCTTATGCTCCTCTTCGCCGTAAGATAGACCCGGTGTGCCCCGCTCTACAATAAAGGCTGTAAACTGCACCCCGTCTATCTTTGCAAATACAGTAAACACATCAGCAAAGCCGGCATTAGTGATCCATATTTTTTGTCCGTTGAGTACATAACTGTTGCCATCTGCACTTAACACAGCGGTAGTTTTAGCTCCCAGGGCATCCGATCCCGATCCCGGCTCCGTAAGAGCATAGGCCCCTTTCATCTCTCCACTGGCTAGTTGGGGCATATACTTTTGCTTCTGCGCTTCAGTGCCAAAATAGAGAATGGGTAGCGACCCAATACCATTGTGCGCCGTCATGGCCACAATGAATGAATGACCACCACCCAACTGCTCTGTAATAAGTGTTGAAGTGATGAAGTCTTCGCCGAGTCCGCCGTATGCTTCGGGAAACGCAGCACCGAGTAACCCCAGGCTTCCTGCTTTATCCAGCAGTTCCTGCATGAGCCCTTCTTTCTTGTCGTCTATTTCATTAAGGTGGGGCAATACATCCTTTTCCAAAAACTCGGTACACATGGCAGCTATCATGTGTTGCTCCTCATTAAAGTCCTCCGGAGTAAAAGTATTTTCTGGTGTTGATGATTGTATAAGGAAGCCGCCGCCTTGTATAGAAGCCATTGTAGAAGCCATGTGTATGTGTTTCTATAAAGCTAGTAAAAAACAGGGTGATTGAGTTGTTAAATTGCGGTAACAGTTGTTGATCAGATCACCAGTACAGTGTCTGTAACAAGGTCATTCAATGCTCTGCGTTCTTTGTTAGAATGTATGGCCAGAAAGGAGATCCAGCCAAGTATCATGCCTAAGCCAAAACGGGTGAATGAATTAAGTAGTGATATCTTCTGATCTACTGTTAACGATACTACTGTGATACCTGTTATCCTTTGGCCTATGGTTCTGCGCAGGAAACTGACCATTAATGGTTCATAAGAAAGTGCCATAAGTATAGCAGATACTTTAAGCGGCCAATTATCATTGTCTACATTGGCAACCAGATATAGCAACACCCCCATTATGGCGTACGTAATGACCCTGTCTATAAAATTTGCCTGACATCTTCTTAGCAAGCTAGGGAAGTTGGTAGTATGTTCGTTGAGTACATTTTTATCCATCCTCTGCCGTTTTAATTCAACTTCAAGTTAAATTAAAAATCGAACAAATAATATTTTTTAAATAATTAAATATTAATTATAAAATAAATAACTAATTGATTGATAGTGGCTACTTGATCTTCTTCAGGTACTCAATGGCGTTCTTATCACCATATTTAGCAGCTTCATTCAGCATTTCTTTGCCCTTCTGTTTATCTTGTAATATTCCCTTGCCCTCGTACAGTTTTTGGCCCAGAATTCCTGCTGCGTACTTACTGCCTTGCCTGTATGCCGAATAGTACCAATCTATTGCTGCGCTGGTGTGCTGGTCAACGCCCATTCCCTTGTCCAGCATATTGGCCACAAATTCCTGTCCGCGTACATCACCGTTGATAGCAGATTCATGAAACCATTTATAAGCTTCTTTATAATCCTGAGACACACCGATGCCTAGATAGTAAGTTCTCCCCAGTACATTAGCAGCGCGTATATCATTATTCAGCGCAGCTTTCTTCAGCCACTGTATACCTTTTGCAGAATCCTGTTGTACACCTATGCTTTCAAAGTATGCCCATGCCAGCAGTTCTATAGCCGAGTTATTGTTTTTGTCGGCCGCTGCCGTCAGCAATTGCAGACCTTTGAGTGTGTCTTTGGTAACGCCCCGGCCCAGCATGTATAGACGCCCCATGTATTCCATTCCATCGGGGTTGCCTTTTTCACACAACTTGTTGAATATAGCTACAGCACGCGGCACATCGGGCATCACGCCTTTGCCATCTATATACAGCCATG
Source organism: Flavipsychrobacter stenotrophus (assembly GCA_947371715.1). Lineage (GTDB taxonomy): Bacteria > Bacteroidota > Bacteroidia > Chitinophagales > Chitinophagaceae > Flavipsychrobacter > Flavipsychrobacter stenotropha_C. The sequence continues at coordinate 1,363 of CANBQQ010000241.1, read as the reverse complement.
CCATATTATAATCGGCCTTTTCATATCCCCCGGCCGATGCTTCAATGAAGAGATTCATAGCCCTGGTATAGTCTATCATTGTTCCCCTGCCACTGGAGTAGGCCCAGCCCAGCGCACACAGCGCACGGGGATCTTTGCTCTTTGCTGCTAGCTCATACCATTTCACGGCTTCGTCATCACTCCTTTGTGTGCCTATCCCATCAATGTACATATGGCCCACATCTACCATTGCAGCAATATTGCCCTGCTTTGCCGAGAGTAGATACCACTTAAATGCTTCCTGCAGATTTTTCTCAACGCCTTTCCCTTCTTTGTAGTAACAGCCCATACTGTCTTGAGCAGCAGCATCACCCTTAAGCGCCAATTGCCTGTTGTGCTCCACAGATTGTGCGGTAGCAGAGAGGTAAAGCAGGCTTAATAGAAAGGTAAGTGCAATGCGCATAAGACATTATTTTGTTGCAGCAGGCTTTGGTGCCCGGTGAGGTAAGAAGCCCGGAATACGGCCGGGATAGCAGGTTACACCCAGTGCAAACATCTGCTCTCTCCATTTACTGTTAAGGTCTGTCGCCGGCGCATCGTCGGCCTGGCTGAAGTTAAATCCAATATTGGCTTCATAGGGGCCATATCCTACACAGCCTTTAAGACCTAGTTGCAGATAGTTGTGGGCATTGTTGGTAGTAGCCACCATGCAGCCCACATCGCCACGGGCGGTAAATGTAAATTTAGACTTGGAGTTGAACCGATAAAAGATCATGGGAGTAGCCCGCAGAAAGCTATAGTCGACTGGCACACCTTCATTGGTGTTCAACGTTTTGTCCATGTTATACTGCAGGTAATCCAACGATAAGCCAAATCCAAACGGACGTTTATTGTTCATACGCGATCTTAGTCCACCACCAACATAAAAACCATTACCGGTATAGCTGAGTGAGGAGTAACCATAAGACAAGTTGTTGGAAACGATCCATAGTTCGTGAACGTACCCTACCTGAGTAAAACCCTCCAGTAATTTCTCTTTCGATGCAGCTGTAGAGGGTGTAGTGGCAGGCATATTTTGCGCTGTAGCCAAGAGTGGCAATAATGAGAGCAGTAGCAGGATCTTCTTCATAAGTAATAATAAAATTATGCAAAATCTCTTTAGTAACACAGCATAAAAAAGCCACCTCATAAGAGGTGGCTTTATCTCAGTAATTACTTATGCTGATTAATATTCGTCCTCGTTAAAGAAGAAGTCTTCCTGCGTAGGATAGTCGGGCCATATATCTTCAATGCCTTCGTATATTTCACCTTCGTCATCCAGTTCCTGCAGGTTCTCTACCACTTCAAGCGGTGCACCCGAGCGGATGGCGTAATCGATCAGCTC
>CANBQQ010000240.1 GCA_947371715.1 Flavipsychrobacter stenotrophus | reverse complement strand
CATAGGGGATGATAATGAGGTGGTCATTCAGATGGAGAATGAATATCCTTTTAAGGTGCATGGTTTTCTTATTGATGAGTTGCCGGTGCAATTCCAGGTGAGGGATTTTCATCTTGATATTGCTATTTCGCTGCAATCGAAAGCTGTGGCTAACTACAACCTAAAGCCACTGAGCAGAGGGGAGTATCATTTTGGTGATCTTATTTGCTATGTGTCCAGTCCGTTGGGACTGTTACAGAGGCGCATAATACTGGCTGAACCCGAGATGGTGAAGGTATATCCTGCGTTCCAACAACTGAAGAAATACCAGTTGCAATTTATGGCTACCAATACACAAACGGTAGCCGGGCTAAAGAAGGTACGCAGGCTGGGGCATAGCCTGGAGTTTGAAAAGATAAAGGACTATGTGCCGGGCGATGATGTGCGTACTATTAACTGGAAGGCGACCGCGCGAAGCAACAGCCTGATGGTGAATACATTTACCGACGCACGCCAACAACAGATCTACTGCCTGATAGATAAGGGGCGTAATATGAAAATGCCTTTTGAGGGAATGACGTTGCTGGACTATTCTATAAACGCTTGTCTGGCTATGCTGAATGTGGCATTGATGAAGCAGGATAAGGCGGGCATAATTACGTTTTCGAACAAAGTCAATGATATTGTAGCGGCAGACAGAAGGAATAATCAACTGCATCACATATTAGAAACCCTCTATAAACAACAAACAGATTTTAAAGAAAGTGATTATGAGGCAGTATGGGTGACCATACATAAGCGTATTACACAGCGCAGCCTGATATTGTTCTTTACCAATTTTGAGACCTATTCTTCATTGGAACGACAGCTGCCATTTCTGAAGAAAATAGCCCAGAATCATCTTATATGTGTGATCTTCTTTCAGAATACACTGCTTGAGGAAATACATGAATCTACACCTGATGATATAGAAGGTATTTATATAAAAACGATAGCTGACCAGTTTGCCTACGAAAAACGCCAGATAGTGAAGGTGTTAAGGCAGCATGGTATTTTGTCTATTTTAACTACACCACAGAACTTAAATGTGGATGTTATTAATAAGTACCTGGAGATGAAGGCAAGGCAAATGGTGTAACTTAGTCGTAAGTCGTGGCCAATGGGTGTAATATATTTGAATTTAGCTCACCTTTTATTGTTGTACAGACTGCAGAAAAATGTAACAAAATTTTGAAGAAGCCGGAGTGAATTTATTTAAGCAATGGTTTATCTTTATCGTGATTATCGGCCGAATTTGGTTGGTTAACAAATCATTTACAAATCTTTTAGGTGACCGTGGGTTACTTTTTCCTTAAATAAGTATTAATCTGTGTATAGCGCCACAAATAACGATCAACAGTTACTGAGAGCACTGGCCAAAGGCGAGAGGGTGGCTACCGAGCAGATTTATAAGCAGCAATTTCCCATTATTAATAGCTGGTTAATAAAAAACGGTGGTTCAGCCGATGATGCCGCCGACCTCTTTCAGGAAGCGATGGTTGTATTGTTCAGCAAAGTACAAAACGAAGATTTTGCGCTTACCTGTGCTATTGGTACCTATTTATTTTCCATAAGTAAACACCTCTGGTACAAGAGATTACAACAGCAGCAGAAAGGTCCCGGCCGATTGTATGACAATACAGAGGATGATGGGGCGGAAGTGGGGATAGCGTATGAGGAAGACATAAATGTGCACCATGAGCGCGAGGCACATTTTAACCAGTTAGATACCGCGCTTGACCAGATAGGGGAGCCTTGCCGGTCGTTACTGAAGGCGTATTATCATAAAGATAAGAGCATGCAGGAAATAGCAGCAGATTTTGGATATACCAATCCGGAGAATGCGAAAACTCAAAAATATAAGTGCCTTACGCGGCTGCGAAAATTGTTTTACAGCGTGCAGGCTAAATAATAACTTATGAACACTAATAATAATTGGGAATTAGCAGAAGCCTACCTGGCGGGGAAATTATCCTTACAGGAGCTGGTGGAGCTAAAGAGCAGAAGGGAAACAGATGAAGTATTTGCCAGTGAGTTTAATGACAATCTTAATCTAATCAGTTCCCTGCAGAGCAATGGCAGCCAAAAGAGGTTCCGTGCAATGCTGAGTGACATACACAAGGAAACTGCTGCTACTAAAACAAGACGTGCCATTCAATTACCGGCGCATTTCTGGCGCACATCGGCAGTGGCTGCAACAGTGGCTCTGATGACGTCTTTTATCAGTTACTCAATAATGAACTCTTCTAAGAAGAGTGACGCTAATTACACTACGATAAGTAACACAGTACGCGCTATAGCGGTTGATCAGAATAAACTGAAGAAGATCGTTCAGGATTCTGTGATCAATAAGAAGTCACCGATAGTGCCTACATCTGATGTGCGCAGGACGGGAACAGGTTTCGCATTGACCAATGATGGTTATTTTGTTACCGCTTACCACGTTATCAACGATGGTAATGGTGAGGGCGATTCAGTGTACATACAGAGCAATGACGGTATCTATTATAAAGCATTTGTAGTTAATTACAGTGCCGAGTCGGACCTGGCCATCTTGAAAGTAGAAAGAAAGAACTTCCAGTTTGCCAAGAACGAAGTACCTTATACATTGGCTGCCAGGAAAGCAGCACTGGGCGCGCAGATCTATACTGTTGGCTATCCTACCGAAGATATTGTGTACAGTGAAGGTTATATAAGTGCAAGAAATGGCTACCGTGGCAACAGCAAGCAATATACTATGGAATTGCCTGCAGGTCATGGACAGAGCGGTTCGCCGGTTATAGATGCTAAGGGTAATGTGTTAGGTATTCTTACTGCCATCAGTACTCCGAAAGAGTCTAATACCTATGCAGTGAGTACTGACGAATTACTTGATCTGATAGAAAAAATGCCTGCCGGGAACAAAATGCACCTGCCGAAAAGCAATAAGCTGAGCCGCCTGAGCCGCGAAGAGCAGATAAGCAAGATGGAGAATTACACATTCTCGGTGAAAGTTTATAAGAAATGAACTCAATAATATTTTTTAGAAAGCAGCCTTTAACAGGCTGCTTTTTTATTTTTGGCAACTTCTCGTAATTAACGAAATTTACATTTTATGCTGAAGTACCTGAACTCTGTAATTGTAGCGCTGTTGATATTTTCTTTCTGCTCCTGCAAGAAAGATCTGCTGCATTGGCAGAAGGTGCAACAACTAACGAGCAACACAACCAGCCGGTTGAATAATATAAAGTTCATATCCAATGATATTTGCCTGATAGCAGGCGGGGAGTTGTTCTTAAATTCTACAGTACTCAGATCGACAGATGGTGGATATAGCTGGGCGGCAAATTCTTATCCTGATGCAGCCAAGGGGATGTATGGGTTTAGTTTTTCTGCCGAAGGGGTAATTTACCTGTGTGGTATTGATGGGGACGTGTTGCATTCCTCTGATTCCGGGCAGACCTTTCAATTCAACCGTATAGGTGATTGGGAATATTACGTAGGGGCTTCATTCCCGACTCCTGATACAGGAATATTCGTAAGCACGCATCTAAACTCATCTGGGTCAATAACAAGGGTAGATAGGAATTATACTATCATAGATAAACTGGAGCTTGCATTTGGAACGGCCAATATATATATGACCGGGCGAGATACCGGGTATGTAATTGGGTATGGCGCGGTTTTGAAAACTACAGACAGAGGTAATAACTGGCGTTACCAGGATCCGGCAGATGATAAATTTACCTGTCTTGATATAAAAGGGAATGATATGTGGCTTTGTGGTTATGCGGGCAGTGTGTATCATACTGATGACGGTGGTGCACATTGGGACAAGCGCCGTAATGGTAATGATATAACCTTACCCCGCTACAGGATGCTGAGCATTGTATTTAAAGATAAAAATAAGGGCTGGGCATCGTGCGACGACGGGACTGTGGTATATACTGAAGATGGTGGCCACCATTGGTCGGAATATGACCGGTTTACAACAATGGCGTTGCGCAGCATCGCTATTTGTCCGAATAATGATCTGTTGGTGGCAGGTGATGGGGGAGTGGTGTATAGGTTGACGACGAAGTAGTAGATAGTAGATAGATTTACCATACAGAATGGAGGGAAGCATCCGGAAGTTGTCGGCATATGGCCCTATATCCATTAATAATAGCCGTGCTGCTTTTTATTTAGCTATAGTTGTGTATTTTTGTTCTTACAATCACAATAATGAAACGTACCGATATAAACAGTTTAATAGCAATAACGCTGGTAGTAAGTGCTACTATATTGCGTATAGTAAATGCAAATATGCATTTCTACAACTTTGTACCGATGGCAGCACTGGGCCTTTTCAGCGGCGCGATCATTAAGGACAGGAAGACATTGGCGCTGATGGTTCCATTGGCCGGCCAGTTCATAGCCGATACTTATTTCCAGTTATTTACTAATACTCCAGGTTTTTATCCTGGCCAGTTCTTTAACTATGCAGCACTTGCATTAGCTACTATGCTTGGTTTTGCTATGAAGCAGCCTAAGCCGGTAAGCGTTTTGGCGTATGTATTTGGCGCATCAGGTATGTTTTTCCTGGTTTCTAACTTTGGTTATTTTATGTCGGGATATAATGGTTATAGCTTTGGCGGCCTAACAAAGACGTATGTAGATGCGATACCTTTCTTCCGTAATACCATTGCCGGCGATATGATAGGTGGTATTTTATTGTTTGGTGGTTTCTTCCTGGCGCAGCGTTTGTTTGCCAATAAGCTTAAGAAAGCAGAATTATAAATAGTTGATTAGAAAATACTTGACGGGTGGCATTGCCGCCCGTTTTTTTATGTCTGCATCAGGATTTTAGATTAAAAGGTAATTAGATCGTATTTGATCGGAGATTGCTTGGTGAGTCTCAAAGAGAACCGGCCCGATGGTTGTCGGTCAGAAGACCGACAACGGCAACAAAGAGATATCAGGCACAAAGTATAATACCGTATTCACTTACATTTGCAATAGCAATGACACAGGAACAATTGAAAGACATGCAGGCGCGAATAACGCATTTGCATCGTTTTTTACGAATAGAAGACAGGCTCATTAAGCAGGAAAGCGACAGGCAGATGACCTTATCTCCCGGTTTCTGGGATGATAATACACGCGCTACCGGTATTCTAAAGGAAATAAAGATCAACAAATACTGGACAGACCTTTATGATAAGGTGAATGCCCAGATAGAGGATTGTGCGGTGTTGTTTGACTTCTGGAAGGAAGGTGAAGCAACCGAGGACGAAATGAAGGAGGCTTATGCCAATGCCATGAAGGCAATAGATGAGCTGGAATTCAAGAGTACGCTGGATAAGCCGGAAGATGAGATGACTTGTATGGTGGTCATCAACAGCGGTGCGGGTGGTACAGAAAGTCAGGACTGGGCTGAAATGTTGCTGCGTATGTATCGCATGTATGGCGAGAAACAAGGCTGGAAGGTGCTGGAAGTAGATACGCAATATGGTGATGGCGCCGGTATCAAACAGGCTACACTGGAGTTCGATGGCGAGTTTGCCTATGGACTATTGAAAGCAGAGAGTGGTGTGCATAGATTGGT
>CANBQQ010000239.1 GCA_947371715.1 Flavipsychrobacter stenotrophus | reverse complement strand
CATAAACATCTATTCAAAAAATAATTTGCATCAACCACTCTCCTCCTTTTGAAGGTGCTGGCAACAGCACGAGCGTAGCTCTGTACCAGCAGATGTCGGCTTTTTCAGCCGACATCTGCTGGGGAGGTGGTTATCGAATATGGTGATTTGTAATTTGCCGATGTTATTACTCAAAGTTTCGCCGCTGTTTTTACCTGCGCGGGCATCTCTGTTGCCAATCCATTAGCTATCCCCGAAGCTACCAACTTCACCCACAAAAAGCTCAGCAGCCCTTCCACTTTCATGGTCGTTGTTATCTTCAGGCCCGCAGATGTCTCCTCAAATGTGTGCTCACCATACATCTTAGCCAACGGAAAACGGGTAAGGTCAACAAATTTTTGGTTAGGTATGGTTTCCGCCAGTTCTATTTTCACTTTTGGCCCTCCTATGGGTTTTAGAATAAAATGATTGCCTGCAGTAAATGCTCCTTCCATCTTCGCATATTCTATGCCTTCATCCCAGGTATGCCAGTTATTTACATCGGCAAACAGGCGCCACATCTGTTCTTTGGTCACTTCATTTGTTGTTATCGAGTGCGATTTTATCCACATGAGCTTGTCTTTTTGTTTATTGTAAGTACAAATATAGTAAGTGTACTTACAAAATAAAAAATAATTTTTACTTTGATCGATTTAATGGGAAGAGCCTATCATAATCTCCCTATTTTTGCACCCATATGAAAAAGCTGTTGCTTATATGTTCTGCCCTTCCGTTACTCTTCATTGCGGCTTGTAGCGGTTCTGCTCAAAAAGACACTTACGTTTTCCCTGCTCCGGGCACCGTCATAGATAGTGCTGAGATGCCGGTAACTACCGATGCATTGAATGATTTTACTTTTTATGTGGTTATAAGGGCTGATAGCGATGTGGCAAAAGGCATCTATGATGTTACCGCTACACATGGCGTAAACACCGCCGAAGGGAAGTTCACCATGCCAAAAGGTGCCGAAAAATTCAAACCTGCCATCAGGAAGGGCACTAACTCCGAAACCTTTATTATAGGGTTCTATGCGCCAAAAGACACTACGTTTTACGACTATTTTGAGGTGACAGGACAGAAGCTGAACATAGGCATGAAGTACCTCAAATCTTACACGTTTGAATAGGGTTTATATTTTCATTGATTAAATGTCATGATGCCGAAGGTACCAGATGTCTATAGCAAAACGAATGTAAATTTGGGAACGATGCCGAAGGTATCGGATGTATAATTAAGCAAACCACTTTTCACTTAACGACATTGACCAGAAGACCAATGCCAACTCAAATCTTACACGTTTGACATAACTCATCACCCAAAATATTTTACCCTTAGATAATACCCCCTGAATAAAAAAATCTTTACCTTGTAACTTAATTTCAACATATATATCATGAACATCCCTGTAGTAGACCTTGCGGAATTTAATAGCGGCGATCCCGCACGCAAACAAAAGTTTGTAGAACAACTGGGTAAAGCATTCGAAGACACCGGTTTTGTAGCGGTTAAAAACCACACCATACCCGATGCTTTGATTGCCGACCTGTATGAATATGTGCAACAGTTCTTCGGCCTTAACAGCGCCACTAAAGATAATTACGAAATTCCGGGCCTCGCCGGTCAGCGCGGTTTTACCTCTTTTGGTAAAGAACATGCCAAAGGCTTTGATGCTCCCGATCTTAAGGAATTCTTCCAGTTCGGACAGGAAGTTGAAGACAGCGATCCTATAAAGGCTGAATATCCAGCTAATATCACTGTTACAGAGGTTCCGGCTTTTACGCCGACACTATTAAAAGCTTACCGCTCTTTCGAAGAGTCGGGCAAGGCATTGCTGCAGGCAATTGCATTATACCTCAATCTCGACGAAAACTATTTCGACGAGTACGTGCACAATGGCAATTCTATACTCAGGGCTATTTACTACCCACCTATCGTACACGAACCAAAGTCTGCTATAAGGGCAGAACAGCACGAGGATATCAACTTAATTACCCTCCTAGTAGGCGCTTCTGCCGATGGACTGGAAATACTGACCAAAAAGCAGGAATGGTTGCCTGTTACCTCTCTACCTGAACAGATAGTGGTAAATGTAGGCGATATGCTACAGCGCCTTACTAACAACAAGTTGAGGTCTACTACCCATCGTGTAGTTAACCCTCCGCGCGAAAAGTGGGCTACACCACGCTTCTCTATACCCTTCTTCCTGCACCCTAAAAGCAAGATGAGCCTGGCATGCCTGCCAAGTTGCATAGATGCCCAGCACCCTAAAATGTATGAAGATTATTCTGCGGGTGAGTACCTCGACGAAAGACTTCGCGAGATAGGTTTGAAAAAATAAATTCCCCCTGATACTAACAAAAACCCCTTGACACACGTCCATGTCAAGGGGTTTTGTCATATAAACCATTCATTTATTATGTCAGCTTACTTTTATAACTTCGCGCTCAAAGCGTTGTAACCCTTTTCAATATATGAAAAAGATAATATTTTTATTACTGGTGGCGGTCGGAAATAGTGTAATTTCTTTCGCGCAAGACACGCTAAAGGCAGCAGGTCTTAACCCAATACTAGGAGAAAGCTATTTCTCCGTTACCTGCGATACTACAGGTGTAGTGCCTGGCAATGGTGGTGCTGGCGTCACCTGGGATTTCAGCGGCCTTGTAGCCACAAGCTGGGATACTGGCATAGCTGTTACTTGTGCTTCCACTCCCAATTGCTCTATGTTCCCGGGAACCACTATAGCTATTAAATCGCTTACCGGACCTACCGTTAATTATGCCATAGCAAATAGCACTAAATACAGCCAGAACGGTTATTACTACTCTTCTTCTCAGTATGCCACTTTCTCCGATCCGCTCGATCAGTTGCATTACCCTATGGGCTACCTCGATAGTTTCACAGATACATATGCAGGCACTATTATCTATACAGTTGGGTCATTGCCTATTACAGCTCATGAAAATGGCGTAGCAATAGTTAGCTATGACGGATATGGCACATTAAAGTTGCCCGATGGCTCTACCCAAACAAATACCATGAGAACGCATAGCTACCAGCTCTATGTAGATAGCGCATCTGTATTCGGCATAGACACTGTAGCCAGCTTCATACTCAACACCTATACCTGGTACAAAAATGGCACACACAGCCCGTTAATGTCTATCCTCACTTCCGATCAGGTTGCCGGTTCATTGCATACCAAGATTGTAAGCTGGAGTAAGAGAAACTTCACCTTAGGCATTACATCTTTGAGTGAGTTGACCAATTCGCTCAAACTATATCCCAACCCTGCAACCGATGAATTGAATATTCAACTTACACCTGCAACCGGTGATCATGTTCGTATCACAATGATCGACCTCTTGGGCCGGGAAGTGGCAGTAATTGCAGATGAAACCGCTCAAGCTAATATAGATATACACTACAACACATCAACTCTTCCACGCGGCTTATACCTTATACGTATGCACGCAGGCAGCACAACAGTTACTAAAAAAGTAACACTGCAGTAATTAAAATTGATATATACTTAACGGCAGCCTCCCAAAGGCTGCCGTTTTTTGTTACAAAATGACTCTGCTGAGCGTAGACTCTGTCTGCGCTCCAGCGGTCGCCGGTCTCCCGACCGGCACATCGGGACGTATTCGCTTTGTAGCACTAACAACATGCACCCGAATGTCACCCTGAGGCCCTCGAAGGGCGACATTCGCACGGGACGTATTCGCTTTGTAGCGCTAACAACACGCTTCCCTCTTATTTTAAAACTATCGGATACCCACATGTTTATCTATTATAATGGAAAGTCCCGTAGGGAAATGTCATTAATTTAAGGCACTAACACCATGTCATGATGCCGAAGGTATCAGATATCTATAGTAAAGTCAGTCATAAATCGGCGACGATGCCGAAGGTATCGGATGTATACTTAAACAAACTTCTCTTAACTTACGACATTACCCCGTTAGGGGTTACCTGTTTGTAGCACCCGATTCTCTGCTCAATGAAATTGCCCCGTAGGGGCTACCCTTTTATTTAAAATTACCGAACACAGATCTTCTATATCCCCCTCTGCTTTGGAGAGGGCAGGGGTGAGGCTCAATAAACCTTAAAACAGGCAATTCCCATTGCCCCCACTATTTGTTACAAAATGACCCTTTTTCCCTTATATTTGCTATCGACATCTATGCTTTGGTACTATTATAGTGCAGAACTGAGTCAATACCTGGTACATTACACATTCCGGCAGGCGTATTTTCTTGCCACCGGATACAACAATTTTAACGATGGAATACAATACCTCACGCACGCAATTGCAGATGCCCGAATATGGCCGCAATGTGCAGAAAATGATAGAATACCTTACTACAATAGAAGATAAGGCTAAAAGACTAAGAAACGCTGAAGTGATCATAGAGTTGATGGGTACATTGAACCCACACCTCAAAACAATTGAAGACTACAAGCACAAACTCTGGGATCATCTCTACCAGATGACCGGCTTTAACCTGGAAGTTGATTCTCCATACCCGCCGCCAACACCCGAAGTGGTTTTTAAGAAGCCTGAAGTATTGGCATATCCTAAGAAGAGCATAGAGAACAGACACCTGGGCAAGAACATCACGCAGTTATTGGAAAGAGCGCTTGTAGAGCAGGATCCCGACAAACGTCAGGGTTTAACTCAGACAATTGGCTACTACATGAAGCTCGCATATGGCAACTGGCATAAAGAGCCCGTGCACGATGATATGATCAAGAGTGAACTGAAAGAACTAAGCGGTGGATTGCTCCAATATGAAACCGGCGGTTACCGTGTTCAGTACGACACACCTAGACCTGCATTCAAGCAAAACAATAATCGCAATAACAACAACCGCAACTTTAAAGGCACGCAGGGCAATCAGCCACAAAGCGGTCAGCCACGCCAGAACAACTTCCGCGATAGAGATGGTAGCGGTGGCGCTCAAGGCGGCAACAATGGCGGCGGCTATAACAACAAATTCAAGAACAACAACAATAAATTCAAGAACAAGAACAATAAGAATAACGGGTAAGGGCATCTATGAGAATCCGCCCTTTATATTATGATGCCGAAGGTATCAGATGTCTATAGCAATAGCAACTGGAAATCAGGAAACGATGCCGAAGGTATCGGACGTCTATATAAGCGAATAAAATTATACAGGCCGATAATATTGGGTTGAAAATCAAAGTTTTAATTTTTTACTTTTTACTTTTCGTCATGAATGCTTTTGAAATAAGGGGTGGCAACAAACTGAGCGGATCTATTACTCCACAGGGAGCTAAAAATGAAGCCCTGCAGGTGTTATGCGCAGTATTGCTCACAGATGCGCCGGTTACATTAAAGAACGTGCCCGACATCATTGATGTGAACACCCTTATTGAACTGTTGGAAGACATGGGTGTGAAAGTATCTCGCCCGGTACCCAATACGGTAATACTTCAGGCCGATGGTATCGATCCCGACTATTTCAACACACACGCATTTAAAAAGAAATCGGGTAAGCTGCGCGGCACAGTAATGCTGGCCGGTCCTATGCTGGCTCGTTTCAAAAAGGCATACATACCTCA
>CANBQQ010000238.1 GCA_947371715.1 Flavipsychrobacter stenotrophus | reverse complement strand
AAAAAGGAACTTCTTGACAAATGGCTGATACCGGTTGCTAATAGCTGGCTGGCCGACAGGGTGAATTTGAATATGGCTAATTAATTTTCTCCAATACATCTACGAAAAGCCGCCCATGTGGGCGGCTTTTGCTTTTGTGTACTGGGGTTAATAAAAAGGAAGAATGAGATAACCAATTTTAAGATCGCACCTAATAAATATAGGGCAGGATACTCTGAGTACCCTGCCCTATATTATATAAACACAAATCGATTATTCCTTAACCAATCTCTGTATTACTTTTTGTTCGCCTTGTGTAAGTTCTACCATGTAAATACCGGCCGCGAACGAGTTCAACGGAACACTTATCGTGCCATTCTGCTGTTCGTCAAGGTCTTTACTGTAAATACTTACACCGCTGATGTCCATAACACGAACTGTTACCTTGTCTTTTTTACCTGATGTGAAGCTGATCTTCACATCATCAGTAGTTGGATTTGGCGTCATGCTTACTGCAAGTGGTTTTACAGGAACAGGAGCAATTGACTTCAGTGCCAGTTCGAAACGGTCGCCTTGTGTGGCTTGGTCCTTACCGATAGTGAATGGATATTCTGTACCTGCATTCAGATCAACATACTTTTCAAGCAATTTGTCATGAAGGACCAACTTACCACCTGTAGGTACAATTATATTGTCCGCACGAATAATAAACTTCTGCTGGTAACCGCTGATTATACCCAGCGGTATGGTCTTCTCAGCTGCAAACGGACGACTATCTATAGCAAGTTTTTGGTTGTCGGCAGACTGACTGTAGAAATTGAAATCTGCAATTCCCATTGGTTTAACCGCATCGAGCAGTCTGTCATTCCCATCAGTAGCATTGGCGTTGAAATCAAACTTCAGCATATCCCACATGTGATACTTTTCATCGTAAACATTGATATGTGTATAGGAAACGGGGGCTTTAAAGAGATAGTTTGAAGTGTTTGCTGATTTATCCGATTCTGTGAAGTCGATATGAGCACCATCATGGTCAGCTTGTACCTGGATACAAGTGTTTGCCTGTACGTAATATGGAACAGCAGAACCACCCAATCCAACTGACTGAAACTGGCCACCGGCACCTAAAGAAGGATCGAACACAAAGAATGCACCACCCATAACCTGGCCCGCAGCTCTCGCATTCCAGATAACTGTACCCATGTCTACAGACGATGGATATGGATTACCGACCATATTATAACTCTGCAGCGTTGCTGATGTACCCTGTGCGAGCGGAATTGATACATTACCCTGATTTACATTGCCCATCATCTTGAAAGTAGTTGGCGATACAGTATATCCTCCCAGGTAACCAAGATATCCTAACCCCTCGCCCTTTGCACCTCTGATAAGGAATCTGATACCTTGACCCGGATGCACCTTGTTTGAATCAGCAGCACCGGAATTGATCTTTGTAAATGGCTTCCACCCCGGGTCATATCCCATACTTGAATTCTCTGTATAAGGATCTAATCTGAATGCTGACGGCGCATTAGATGCTGTATATTGGAAACCATTGGCAGAACCACCCGGACCGGTAATATCTACATAAGGTTGCAACTGACTCAGAGACATCGTATCGCAGAACGGATGCGCGAAGAAACGGAATCTACGATAACCACCCATTACATATTGATCAACTTTAACCTTACCCGATATTGCAGCACCCGATGACGGTATCTCCGCAATACGTGCAGTAGCGTTCGTATCAGTTGAAGCAAGCTCCAAACTGTCATTGGTTGTCAATGTGCCTGATGTTATGGTAATTGTACTGCCGATGACAAGACGTGAACCTGTGTTAATAGTGGCACCTGCGCTGTTATCCAACTCAAGATTGGTAGTAGTGCCGATACCGGTAATTGTCTGGGATGAACTACCGTTCAGGACGATCTTACCTGCTCCCGTTACCTGCGCACTGTTATTGTAAGCGCCTTTCACGTCTACTTCTGCTGATCCGTCTATTACCAATATACCTCCACTGCTGATAGTCAGGTTTCTTGTAGTTGCTGTGAATGAACTCGGCACCACTGGATTGAAGGCCGCTGCTGATATCTGTACGTCATCAGCAACAGTTGGCACAAAACCACAACTCCAGTTAGTTATTCGATCCCACTCAGATTCGTGACCTGAACCACCGGCCCCCCCGACCCATGCCATTGGCGTAGGGGTAATAGTGATGGTAGTGCCTATAACAGGATCTGTTGAGGTCGTACAAACAGCGTTATGTACATCTATTATGAGGTAATTGTGAGCTGATGTGATCACACCGGTAGAAAGGTTGTGCGAAGTGCCGCTAAATGTGAAACCTGTTGCAGCACCGCCATCAAGGCTATAGGCCACTGTAGCACTATCTGTACCCGTAAAATCGATACTACCTGCATAGCCTACACATGGTACATTGACCGCCGAAACAGCAACATGTGGTTCGGCATGAACAATTGTATGAACAGGATAAGAAGGGCTGGTACAGAATCCGTTAGACAGTGTCAATGTGCCATCGAAAGAACCGGCACCGCCAGCCGGGTTATAGATCAAAGTGACCGAAGAGCCTGATAAAGTAGCCGCCGAAATATTGCTGAAACCACCATCACTTAGAGCGACCGCATCCCACGCAACACTGTAAGTATTTGGTGAACCAACAATACTACTTAACCCAATAGATGCTGAAGCTGTAGGCTGACAGATATTAGGCATAGCTGCACTCACTGAAGCTGCAGGAATGGCATGGGTTGTTACAGTAGTAGTAGCGGCAGCGGCTACACAACCTGTACCGGCATAACCAACAGATACACTATATACATTGGCAGCTGCGAGCGTAGGCGAAAACACAGGCGAAGTAGCAGAGGTGCCTGTAGTGGTAGCTATGGCCGCACCACTCCATGTGTAGGTGCCGATACCAATACCCCCTGTTGACGTAGTGGTGATGGTGATGCTCTCACCAGCGCAGGTACTCACCGCAGATGGTGTGATACTTGTGATAGAAGGCTGCGGAGCAACAGTATAAACCGAAGAAGTAAGGAAAGGTGCAGTTGTATTGCAGCCAGTTCCGGAATAAGCTAATGTTACACTGTACTCGCCACTGGCGGTAGATGCAACCGTAGGATTTAGGACAGACGATGTGGCTGTTGAACCCGTGGTACCAGCCAGACCAGGTCCGGACCAGGTGTAAGTAGGTGTACCCGCACCGCCTGTAGATGTTGCAGTTAGCGTAATGGCACCTCCTGAACATATTATTGTTGATGAAGGCGCAACAGACAGGGCTGTAACATCAGGTTGAGGCGCAACGGTGTAACTAGATGCTGTAACTCTTACCGGACTGGTTATACAGTTTGCACCGCTATAGTTCACAATAACACTGTATGTGCCGGACACATTTGCAACTGCGGTTGGTGTTAGCACTGGTGAAGTAGATGCGCTGCCGGTTGTTGTAGCAATGCCCGGACCTGACCAAGTGTACGTAGACGTACCAAAACCACCGGATGTTGCTCCGGTAAGTGTGATATTGGCACCTGAGCAAATGCTAGTAGTTGATGGTGCAACAGTTAAGCTGGATATTGTTGGCTGTGCCGCAATAGTCACAGAAGCTGTTAATGCCTGTGTTTGCTCAGTAGCCGAAGTATTAAGGCAAGCAACCAACGCCCTGTAATAAGTAGTTGTTGTTACAAATGGACTATATGTGGTATTAGTAGCGCCATTTATTGACGACCAACCACCTACTCCTGTAGCAGAAGACTGCCACTGATAGTAGGCACCGCCACCGGTAGTACCAGATGACAAGGTAAGTGTTGGTGAGCCGCTTACACAATAGCCAGGCACAGATACCGCCACTGAACCGCTATCAGCCGTTGTGCAGCCGGGAGGTGTAAACTCACTTACTCCCATATCAGGAAAACTTGCATCACGTGTATTACAATCAAAGTCAGTTGCTATGGTAGGCGAAACTGAAACACCGGTGTTATTTAATAGATAATTTGCTGTACTTGCACTTAAGGTAAGATCAACCGGTGCAGAAGTTGAAGTAAATGCAGGCAGTACGTTTACAGAACCTCTAGGTGTAGTTATTGGCAATGTTACTGCCGGATATCCTAATGGTGCATCTTTACCCGACGCTGTATTCCAGGCGGAAATAGAGGTGTAATAGCCAGTTGGCGTTTGCAAACTTCCATACCCAACAAGATTACCACTAGTTGTATATAGGTCATTGCTGGAAGATGTAAGATTTGTATAAGTGGCGTAAGCAAAACCCATTGCGCTTCTTGCAGAACCCGATGCGTTGTTATTAACAATGATGTTGTTTTTAATATTCAGCGTAGGGTTTGAGCCTGTTACTGCCAATCCATAGCCAGGCACGGAGCCACCTGTTGTAGCATTGGCGAGATATATTGCGTTATAATACACGTTGGTAGTTGACCCGGCAACACCACCTATAAAGATACCAGCCCAAAGATCCGACGGAGTAGCCTTGCTCCAAACACCGCTGACCATATTGTTGGCTATTGTAGTAGTACCTGTTGAAGCACCACAGACAGCAATACCCACAGCACTCCAGCCGGCAGTGGTAGAAATGTTATCCACCTTATTGTTTGTAACTGATGCATTGATCACCTCACTTCCTACTGTGGCTGTGTTAGTGATCCCATTATCACCCATTCCCAGATTAATGCCAACAATGTCAACACTGGCGGTACTTACCATGTTATAAACGGTATTCCCGGAAACGGTTACGCCGTTGTCATATCCGACCAGGATGCCATTTTTACCGATTCCGGAAGAAACTGTCATTACATTTTGATTTATGACAGTTCCGGTATTCCTGGTCGCAGTGCTGGCCCCCATTGAGTAGATGCCGTGCTGAACTAACGAAATACTGTTATTCTCAATCCTGTTATTGTTGTTACTACTACCCAAACTGGCAATTCCAATAGTTCCACTGCCTGAGCCTATCCCTATCAAAGTAGTAGTGGCTGCATTGCCCTTGATCGTACAATTTTTCACGGTGTTATTATTGGCACCTAACCCCATCCATACCACTGCACTTGATGTACCTGTATTCGTATTCGCGATTGTAAGGTTGCGCGAAGACGCAGTTAGAGGACATATTGAATTGGTGACAGGACTGTTAGATCCATCTATAATTATGTATTTAGCACCTGCTCCCAGCATTACAACGCCAGTAGTACTTGAAGCGGTAATGGTAGTAGTAACACCTGCACTTGGCATAATGGTCAATGTGTTAGTAGCACTTGCGAGTGCATTGAGGTTGATAGTTACAGGAGTTGATGAAAGGTTATACAACGCATCGGTAAGCTTATATGTAATAGGCCCGCTAATACACGCGCTGCCATTATATGCTGCAACTGCAAGAGGCAATGTGCTGAAATCCTGGCCTGTACCTACATAGTAAGTACCTGAAGATACTGTAGTTGCATAAGTATTAGGCGTAGGTGCAGCAGTGATCGCGCTGACATTTGGCGCCACAACCCCTGTAGGCAAAGAGCCTACACCTGCGGGTGATGACTGATCTTGCGCAACAACATAATAGTAGATAGTTTCGTTACCGACAAGACCCATAGTAGCAGCTGTAATAGTAAAACTCCAGGTACTTGTACC
>CANBQQ010000237.1 GCA_947371715.1 Flavipsychrobacter stenotrophus | reverse complement strand
AATCAGCAGGCCTTACCTCATAAATACTACACTTATTATCGGCCAGCAGAAACTGGCATGGTTGGGTAACATTTACCCAATGCCCCGATTTTGGCTCCAGCTTCAGCCATTTTTCTTTAAAAGTGGCAGGCTTCATGCGTATATGTGTGGCAATACGGATAATATCATCATGCGTAAAGGCCGGTGTCATGGTCTTACAACAATTGGCACAATCAAGGCATTGCACCTCCGCCCATGCTGCAGCATCTGCTTCCGCTACAAGCTCCTGTAAGTTGGCAGGCAGCTGATCCTCCAGCTCATTCAGAAAGCCTACCAGTTCATCCTTCTCTTGCCCGGCCTTTATTCGGAACGCATCCAGATCCATTTCATAAAGTTAAACGATTTCATGCAACACGTTCGTAGAGACGCAAGATTTTGCGTCTCCCAGAGAAGTTGTTTTCGGATCTAAAAAAGAAGGGGATTGCCATCTGACCGTTCTCTTTGAGACTGCCCAAACAAAAAAGCTTTCACAACTTTCTAAAAAGTTGTCAAAGCTCTGCGTAAACAATTGTTATAATTCCTTACTTCGAAAACCTGTTTTTCAGCATACTCAGCGCATCATTCATGCTCACCGGTGCTTCCTCTTTTGGTTTACTATCGTGTTGCTTTGGCACCGGTGGCCCTTGCCTTTTTCCTCCACCTGCTATCGGCTCTTGTGTTTGCTTTATAGACAGCGCTATGCGCTTGCGTGGCACGTCTACTTCCGTCACTTTCACCATCACTTGCTGATTTAGTTTTAGCACCTCGTTAGGATCAGTAATATACTTCTGCGATATCTCCGATACATGCACCAGCCCATCTTGTTTCACGCCTATGTCTACAAATGCACCAAAGCGGGTAATGTTGGTGACCACACCGGGTACTATCATACCTGTATGTACATCCTCTATTGAGTATATAGCCGCGAACTCAAACTGCTGCACTTCACTACGCGGATCAAGTCCCGGCTTCTTCAGTTCGTTGATGATATCACGCAGGGTATGTTCGCCAATTTCAGGAGTTATGTATTTCTTTGGCTCCAGTTGCTTCAGCAAATCCGCATTGCCTATCAGCGATTTTACATCGGCATTAATGTCCTTCGCCATCTTCGCTATCAGCGCATAGGCTTCAGGGTGCACCGAGCTGGCATCCAGCGGGTCTTCACCTTCTTTAATGCGCAAAAATCCTGCACACTGTTCAAAGGCTTTATTACCCAGGCGCGGCACTTTCATCAGCTGCTTGCGACTGGTAAACTTGCCTATCTCATTTCTATAAGTAATAATGTTCTCTGCTATAGATGGCCCTATTCCACTCACATAAGATAACAAGTGTTTACTAGCGGTGTTCAGGTTCACACCCACCGTATTCACACAGCTGATAACTGTCTGGTCAAGGCGTTCCTTTAGTCTTACCTGGTTCACATCATGTTGATACTGACCTACGCCAATACTCTTGGGGTCCAGCTTTACCAACTCAGCCAATGGGTCCATCAGCCTGCGACCAATACTCACTGCACCGCGTACTGTTATATCTTCATCAGGAAATTCTTCACGTGCTATCGGCGATGCTGAGTAGATGGACGCACCATCTTCATTCACCAGGAATACAGGTAAGCCCAGATTTAGTTTTTTGATAAATCCTTCAGTTTCTCTGCCCGCAGTACCATCACCAATAGCCACTGACTGCAGGTTGTAGGTCTGTACCAGGTTACGGATAGTACGCTCTGCTTCAGGCAGTCTGTTAGGCTCGTGTATATAGATCAGGCTGGTCTTCAATAGCGTGCCCTGTTCATCAAGACATACTATCTTACAACCCGTTCTGTAACCCGGGTCTATAGCCAGTATACGCTTGCTACCTAATGGGGAGCTCAGCAACAATTGGCGCAGATTTTCGGCAAATACATTGATCGCCTCTTCATCTGCCTTCACCTTTAGCGACATCCTGAATTCACTCTCCAAACTAGGCAATAACAATCTTCTCCATGAGTCTCTTACCGCTTTCTTTACATGATCCGCAGCATCATTGTGTGCAGTTATAAAATGTTTCTCTGCCAGTGCCAGTGCATCTTCTTCCTCCGGCGAAATAGCCATGCGCAACACGCCTTCCATAAATCCACGCATAATGGCTAACAGCCTGTGCGATGGTATCTTGGAAATAGGCTCAGAAAACTCATAGTAGTCTTTATACTTAATGGCCTCCTGCTCCTTATCGGCCAGCACCTTGCTTTGCACGGTCGCTTTACTTTCAAACAACCGGCGCATACCGGCACGCACTTCTGCGTGTTCATTCACCATTTCAGAGATGATATCACGAGCACCTTGTAGTGCTTCGTCGGTTGTTTTTACCTGCTCGTTTATATGAGCTTTTGCTGCCTCGGTTATGTCAAAGTTCTTTTGTTCCAGCAGCAGGTTGGCCAATGGTTCCAGTCCATTTTCGCGTGC
This sequence comes from Flavipsychrobacter stenotrophus, assembly GCA_947371715.1. GTDB lineage: Bacteria > Bacteroidota > Bacteroidia > Chitinophagales > Chitinophagaceae > Flavipsychrobacter > Flavipsychrobacter stenotropha_C. The sequence goes on along the minus strand of CANBQQ010000237.1, from coordinate 3,201 downwards.
TGTTTGTGCCTTGGTTTTGCGCTTAGGTTTATAGGGGAGATAAAGATCTTCCAATTCAGAAACAGTTGTTGCGGCATCAATTTTTGCCTGCAATGTTTCTGTCATCTTACCCTGCTCAGTGATCGTTTTTTCTATAAATGCTTTACGATCTGCAAACTCCTTTTGGGCATTCGCTTCATCCTGTATATTCTGTATCTGCACCTCATCCAGTGCCCCGGTTTTATCTTTTCTATATCGCGCTATAAATGGTATGGTAGCACCTTCAGCCAGTAACTCCAACACCGCAGTAACATCCTGTCTCCTTAAATTCAATTTGGCACTTACGCCCTGTACATACTCTAACATATTGCATCAATTCTTGGGCTGCGAATGTAAGGAATGCCTGCAAAATAAAACCTGACAATTTGCCCTATGGTACTCCCGTGCAAAGTCATCTATCAGATTGCACTTTGTTTTATGTGTATTGTCAAAACAACAAAAGTGCTTCAGGTCTTGCGGCTCGAAACACTTTATGCTTCAGCATGTTGCACAACATGTTTTAGCTTTTCTTCGTCAGCATTTCTTCAGCTTTCTTTTTTAGCTTGCGGGCTTTTGCTTCAGTATCTTGTTTTACTTCCAGGAATGTGTTTTCCAATAATAGGCCAACTATTATTCCTGCTGTGGCGTAGGTGAGTAATCTGGACATTTTCATATATTTTGAATTTGTGGAAGTTTTTAATGGAATAACATACATAAATTATGCCAGCACAAAAGTTGTCACTGCGTCTACTATAATATTTGGTAATTTTAGCATCGCAGAAAGTCGGCGCAGGTATCCGGCTATTACCTGTTGTATATTTTCATATGTTCGAGAGTAAACATGAGCCGTTAGCCGCCAAAAGTGTATTTTACTCCCGTATATTCAGGAGCATGGGCATTGGTTTTCTTATCTTGGGTGTTTGCCTGGCTATCGGTGTTTTAGGTTATCATTACATAGCAAATATTCCATGGATCGATGCCCTGCATAATGGCTCAATGATCCTCAGTGGCATGGGCCCCGTAGCAGAAGTTAAGAACGTATCCGGCAAAATATTCTCTTCCGCCTATGCCTTATTTAGCGGAGTTGTCTTCATCACTAATATCGGCTTCATCCTTGCTCCCGCTGCCCATCGCTTTTTCCACAAGCTCCATGTGGGTGATGATGATGAACAGGAGAAGGAACAGGAAGACAAATAAGCGATTAAAAAAATTCGACTATGTTGTATCTCTACTGTGGATGTGTGCACACAAATCTATCCTCCTTTTCTTAAAATTCTGACCATCCTGATTCAGACAAATACACTTCAAACAATCACAACCCCTACGCCCGTATCTTTGCAACCTCAAATAATAAATTACCATGGGATACAAAGACATACCGAAAGGAAAAGTACTGGACTGGGTCAAGGAAAAGTACGAAGGGAAAGAAGTTACTGACTCCCGTTCTCCGGCAGGTAACTGGTTGAAATTTACACTGGAACATATAGAGAAGGGCAGTGCTACACTCACCATGGAAGTGCGGGAAGAAATGACCAATCCATATGGCAATATACATGGGGGCATGATGAGCCTCGTAATTGATGAAGCAATTGGTTGGGCGATAGTAAGCCTGGATACTGAAATGCACTATACCTCGCTTACACTCAATGTAGATTTCCTCTATGCTATCAGCGCCGGTCAGCGCCTGCGTGTAGATTCCAAAGTGATGCGGTCAGGTAAAAAGATCATCAACGTAGAGTGCCACGTTTACGACATGGAAGGCAAGATCCTCGCCCGCGGCGGTAGCAACCTTATCGTTACAGGCATGGCGTTCGTCTAGCGAAATACCCAAGTTGTTCATTGCTAGGAGTTATTCGGGTCGCCCGGCAATCATCATTCAATGACAGAAAGTAAAAGAGGCGTGTCATTGCGAGCCCTTCGCGAAGCAATCTTACCTTTGGACGTATTCGTTTTGGGGGCACTATTTGCACTCTGTTATTGGCAGGAGCCAACCTGTTCCCGATTTATTGATGGAGCAATCTTGCGGAAGCGCGTATTTTTTTGGTTTTGTAATCGAAGGCTGAGTATATCAGTTTTACGTGCGCTAATATCATCTTTGCGTACTCAAAAAGAGAACCTTTGCGTTTCTTTGCGATAGCCTTTGCGCTCTTTGCGTGAACCGTCAGATTTTTTTTACTTTTACTTTTCATTTTTTACTTTAGTCACTATGGCTACCTACACCACCGACAAACTCAAACAGGCACTCAAACACTTCTTTGGTTACGACGATTTTCGTCTCGATCAGCTTTCTGTTATTCAAAACGTTCTAGCGGGTGCCGATGTTATGGGCATCATGCCCACAGGTGGTGGTAAGAGTATCTGCTACCAATTGCCGGCGATGCTATTGCCGGGTATCACTATAGTAGTATCTCCGCTTATAGCATTGATGAAAGACCAGGTCGATTCACTCCTGGCCAATGGTATTCACGCAGCCTTCCTCAACTCTTCCCAGTCTGCCGATGAGCAGCGCGAAGTGATCATGCAGGCACAGGCCGGAAATGTGAAATTGCTCTACATTGCTCCGGAGCGTATCCCTGCCAATAGCAGCGCATTCATAGATTTTTTAAGGAGACTCAACCCTTCTTTGTTTGCAGTAGACGAAGCCCACTGTATCTCCTCATGGGGCCACGACTTCCGTCCGGAATACCTGAAGCTGGCTATACTCAAACAGTGCTTTCCCACTACACCTGTTATAGCACTAACGGCCAGTGCTGATAAGCTGACGCAGGACGATATAATAAAGAAGCTCGATATTCCTTCTGCCAAGGTCTTCATATCCAGTTTCAACAGGCCGAACATCTACTACTACATACGCCCCAAGCAAAACACCATGGCGCGTATTGCGGAGTACATTATGAAGCACCGCAACGACTGTGGTATTATCTACACGCTGTCTCGTGCATCTACTGAAGACATAGCAGGTAAGTTGCACTCGATGGGTATAAAAGCAGCCTATTACCACGCCGGTATAGACCCCAACGAACGCAGCAGGGTACAGGAAGCCTTTCAGAAAGATGAAGTAAAAGTGATCGTCGCTACCATTGCCTTCGGTATGGGCATTGATAAGTCAAATGTGCGCTTTGTTATTCACCACGATGTGCCTAAAAACATAGAAGGGTACTACCAGGAGACGGGCCGTGCCGG
>CANBQQ010000236.1 GCA_947371715.1 Flavipsychrobacter stenotrophus | reverse complement strand
CGGGTAGCCGTTGTCATAGGACCTTCAACCGCCTTACCGTCTTTATCTAACAGGGTGAGCATAACCTTGCACTTGCCTGTGCCCAGGTTCTGAATAAAGTTAGATTCCCACGTGCCAATAGTCACAGTAGTATCTATTTTCAGGTCTTCATTCATTATCTGCGCCTTCACCTTGTAACCATCGGCACCCAAAGTTGTGTTCATTACGTAAAAGTCAAGCAATACATTAGCAGTATCCTTACCTATATAATCGCCCTTAGGACGGCTGTAAAACAGCATTGGTGTCTTCGGATCTTCCAGTTTCTTGTAGTTGCCCTTCTCATCTACCTTAAAGTGCAACACAACTGCCGCATCCTTATTCTTCAGCGACTCGTGATAAGAACGGCTAAGGAAACAAACCAGGTAGTGCTCTGTATTGTTAGCAACAGTCACTTCGTTCTTAGGCTCATACAATGCCTTGTATGGCGCATTATCTAGAATGAAATGTATGTGCTGGCCCTTGTCTGAATTATTGCAACCCTTACCGCTATTATCCGCAGTCTGTGCTTTCAGTTCATAACCCTTCACATCAAAGTTGAAAGTGAGTTTAGCAGAGTCCTTACCTACCTTCTCGGCAGTAACCGACTTCATAGCCAGCTTTGCATCTGCGAACTCAGGTGATGCACCCACCTTTGCGATAGCGACAGCAGCGCGTGGTGCAGCTTTAGTAGAATCGGCAGTTGACTTATTGCCTTCTGTGCCGGCATTATTACATGCAGTAAGTCCCAAGGTGGCTACCGCAGCAATGGCAGATAATCGTACTAAATTTTTCATGTTGTTGAATATTTGCAGCAAAATTAACTGGTTATTGCGGTATATAGCGCAAATAGTGGCGAGAGATAACTTTCAACAGTACCTACCCACCCATAACCGGTTGGTTATTCAGGTAGTTTTCCTCGTCTTTGTTCTTCTTAAATTCAAGCTTGCCAAACTTATAGGTAAAACTGATGCCTACGGAGCGATAAGGGACAGACCGCACACTATAAGAAGTATAACTACTTGTGTTTATTGTGGTTACCTGCCGTGTATATTCATTGAAGAGATTGGTGGCTGTAACACCTATACTTGCCTTCTTATCCCAGAACTGCTTTCTGAAGGCCATGGTGTAGGATATGTTTTGCGGCGACCTGCCCTGTATATTATTGGTTGCAGAATTATAATTCCCAAATGCCTCTGCCACCAGGTTATGCGGAAATACATATGATAAGTTGAGGTTAACTCTCAGTCTTATACCCGCATCTATATTACCGCTGCCTATGCTGGTCATAAGATATCGGTGTGTGGCAAAAACATTACCCCTCAGGCTCAGCTTTTCTTTTATATTATAAGCGCCTGACACATTGATACCCGTATTATATTCCGTACCGGTATTCTGCACATTGGTAACAGATACATTGGTGAGCACAGAATCACCTGCCTGATACTCGGGGTAGAATGTGGTAATGCGCTTATGATCTTGTGTATTGATGCGCTCTATTAGTGCTATATACACATTGCCGTTTTTACCAAAACTCTTGTTGAGGCCCAGCTCCGTATTGTTACCAATCTCGGGCTTCAGGAATGGATTACCTGTGGTGATATTATAAGGGTCTGAACGATTGAGGAAAGGGTTGATATCCCCATAATCGGGCCGCTCGAGTCTGCGTGAGTACGACAGCTTGATGAAACCATTTGTAAAGTCATGAGAGAACGTAAGCGATGGCACCAACGAATTATAAGCGGGAACGGAGGTATTAGGGAAGTCGATCTTAGTATTGGTATACTCATAACGCAGCCCGGCCTTCATTTTCAGGAACGACGATAGCGGCATAGAAACCGAACCGTATGCCGCATATACCTGCCTGTTATATTGCAGGTGATACGATTGCCCTGCATCATGCACGTAATCATGAGAGAGCGGTGTGAGATCATTAACGTCAGCTATACTGGTTATATCCTGTAGTTGTGCTTTAGCACCTGCTTCTACATTCACCTTAGATGAAACAGGATGGGTGTAGTCGATAGAAATGGCCTGCTCATTATCGGTTCCGGGATTGTTGCTTATCGTTCCGTTGTATGGCAGGTTATTGAGGTCTGATGTAAGTGTTTGTGAGTAGTCGGAATGTGGCCGGCCAATGCTGGTGCTGTAAAGCATATTCAGTTCTTGTCCCTCTTTCCTGAATTCCTTCTTATAGTTGAGACTGGCGTCTATTGAATTAGTATGGAAGTTGCTGGTAGCGTTCCGTGTGATAGCAGGCACAGCTATTCCTGCAGAATCTTCAATAATACGGGTGATGCCGGAACCACCATTGCCATAATGATTGTAACTGAGCGATGCCGTGATGTTGTCGTGTTTGGTGATGCTCCAGTCGAAACCGATACCGCCCTGGTAACCATCTCGCTCAAAATCTGTATAGCCATCCTGCACAAGATGAGTAACACCACCGGCATTGTCGGTAGATAACCTGTCTTGTGTAGCGGGGGTGTGAGAAGGTATCTGCTTATTGCCACTTAGGTATGTATTGATACCCCAGTTGCCGTGCCTTATGTTCAAATTGGCAGATGCATTGTTGAGCCGTGTGCCGCCCGACAGGTTGATGCTGCCATTGATGCCCTGTATCTTATTGTCTTTGAGAATGATGTTGATGATGCCTCCTATGCCCTGGGCATCGTACTTGGCACCCGGACTGGTGATAACCTCTATACTCTTTATCTGGCTGGCAGGTATGGCGGCCAGCGCATCGGTAATGCTGTTACCAAACACGCTTGATGGTTTACCGTTGATAAGAAAACGAATATTGGCGTTGCCCTGTAGTTCTACATTACCATCTATATCCACATTTACCTGCGGCACTTTCTTCAATATATCCAATGCCATTCCGCCTTGTGCAGTAATGTCGTTAGCGGCATTATACACCAGCTTGTCTATCTTATTCTCTATGATAGGTGCGCTGCCGGATATAGTTACGGCTTTTAGCGTTTGTCCGGCCGGCGATAACAATATTGTGCCCAAGGACAAATTCTTAGCCGTTACTGCAACGCTGTCTATGATCCTCTTTCTATAACCTATAAACTCTATAGATATACTATATATGCCCGATTGAATACCCTGCACTACAAACTGTCCGGAAGTATCTGTGATTGCGCCACTCACTACCTTCTTTGTGGTGCGATCTGAGATAGTAAGCGTTGTGTATTCAATCGAATGTCGGGTAACAGAGTCTATGACACGCCCTGTGATCCTGAACGTAGATTGCGCATTTGCTATCTGTGATACACACAGCGACAGAAAAAATACAATAAAGCGGATGCAGGATGAACTGTATAACCGATTGTTACCTGAATACATGAATGACCACAATTAAATTACCTGCAACAGGATGGGCTGCGAAAGTAATTAAAAATTCTGCAACTGATCATTTATGAAAAGTACCCGGCAGCAGTTACAACTTCAGCGCCAGGCCTGCATTCACGATGCCTTTATAACCATAACCAAGCTCGGCATACCAACACAGGTTTTTACCGCCACGCAAACCCACCAGGGTAATATGGACCTTGACAATATCCTTGGCCTTATGCATTGTGCCGGGATAGTAAGATGCTGTATGGCTGCCCGGAGGATAGAATGCTATTACGGAATCTTTGGTGCCCTTGCCGAATTCATACCCAACGCCACCCGAACAGTATAGCACCTTTGAAGTGTTGTGAATACGATCGTAAATGACCTGGCACTCTGCTGCACCGCCGATTACGCTATAAGTGGTGTGATACTTTGTCTGGATGTGAGGGATCTGGTCATTAATATCAAGAGGATCGTACACTGACCCAACCGTGCTGTTATAAGTTCCTTTGCTGTAGAATCCACATATCGATAGTCCAATATCCTTACCTATCCAATATTGTAACGAACCTGAGTAAATAAGATTGGGCTGTGTAACTGCCTCTTTGGCATTGAAATAAACAATAGACATAACCCAGTCGGACGAGTATGCGCCCACGCCACCCTGTAAGATAAACCTGCCTTTATCTGTTGTACTGGAATCAGTCCTTCCGTAAGAGCTTGTCGAAAAAGCAAAAGAGAATACGAGCAAAAAAACTGAAGAAAGTGATAATTTCATAGTAGTGATGTTATGATGGTACTAATGTTGCTGCAATAGAGTTAAATCACAATTTGTATGATAGACCGACATTGAATATACCTTTATAACCGTATCCGGCTTCGGCATACCAGCCTATCTTTTTGCCGCTGCGAATGCCTATGGGTGCAACGTAAGCAGTCATTTTGTTTTCATCTACAGTTGGGGAAAAGGATCCAAAAAAACAACTCCCATAAGCCGGTTGATTTATATAAACTCTGTTTTCGCGTCGGTCAACGTATCCGGTGGTATGTGTTATACCAAAACCGGCAGTAGCATATAATTGGATATTTCCTTTTTTAAAGTTGTAGTAGATATATGCCCCTTCTACTGTCGTGTATGCTGTATGCCGCAAATAATCGAGAGAAGAGTAAAGCACCTGATAATCATTTGCCGCCGGTGATAACGACGGAGTAGTTACACGGGTTGCTTCAGAATAGTTTGAGTAATGATAGAAACCCGCCGTAATCCCGATCGCAAGTTTTTTGGTGACAAAGTACTTTACCGATGCATTTATATTTCGCACTGGCCCTACGACAGGCTTTACGTGAAAGTACGTTTGGAATTGAGAGTTATTGAGATCGGTATTGGCAACCCCTGTGCCGATGCTGAATAGCCAACTATGTGCCCTATTTGCATTCTGCGCATTTACAGGCAGGGGAAGGGAAAAAATAGCCAGAGCCAATAGTAAGCGTTTCATAGCGATGTTGTTTTAAAGGTGATTGTCTGATGTAAATATACAGATTAAGTGTATTGCCTTATACATGCGGCCGCACACATTTTTCGGAAAATTTTAATGATTCACCTAATTACATACGCCATGGATCAGTTACTTTTGCAAGTAATAAAAACTAACATGTATGCCTGGTTATGAATTATTTGGCGCCGCGGAGCGCAAAGAGGTAAATGATGTATTGGAAACAGGTATTCTGATGCGTTACGGCTTTGATGGTGCGCGCCAGGGAATATGGAAGGCAAAGGAACTGGAAGCAGAGATCTGTAAAACATTTGGCACAGCACATACACAATTGTTGAGCAGCGGCACAGCAGCATTAACTACCGCCATGGCAGCATTAGGTATAGGCGCGGGCGATGAGGTGATCATGCCTACGTTTACATTCGTAGCCAGCTTTGAAGCGGTACTGTCTGTAGGTGCTATACCGGTGCCGGTAGATATTGACGAAACACTCACACTGAACCCCGCAGCAGTTGCAGCAGCTATAACCCCACGAACAAAGGCAGTAATGCCGGTGCATATGTGTGGCAGCATGGCGCAGCTGGATGAGCTGAAAGCAATATGTACTGCCAACAACATATTCTTGCTGGAAGATGCCTGCCAGGCCATTGGCGGCACTTATAAGGGCAAACACCTGGGCACTATTGGTGACGCCGGTACTTTCTCATTCGACTTCGTAAAGATCATTACCTGTGCTGAAGGTGGCGCCGTAATGACCAACAATAAAGAAACATATGCAAAGGCTGATCAGTATACCGATCATGGCCACGACCATATGGGCAAAGACCGTGGTGC
>CANBQQ010000235.1 GCA_947371715.1 Flavipsychrobacter stenotrophus | reverse complement strand
CGAAACTTGGCACAGCTTTATTATCGGTATCATGTAATAAATATGATAACCATGAAAACACTATACACTTACCTTTCTATACTTGGGCTTGCGGCTATAAGTACCGGCATCTACTCCTGCCATAAAAATGCCAATGGGCGCAACACGCTAGATCTTGTGGATGATGCGACAGTAATGAGTTTGTCGGCAAGCCAGTACAACGAATTTATAGCAACTAATCCACCTGTAACAGGCACGGCTTCAGCACAAATGGTGCAGCGCGTAGGCGCCAGGTTGACGGCCGCAGTACAACAATACCTTGCAGATAAGGGGCAAAGTAACCTCATAACGAACTACAACTGGGAATTTAACCTGGTAAATAATGCTGAGGTAAACGCGTGGTGCCTGCCGGGTGGTAAAATAGTTGTGTATAGTGGTATAATGCCATTAACACTTACTGATACAGACCTGGCTGTGGTAATGGGCCATGAGATAGCACATGCCGTGCTCAAACATGGCAATGAGCGTATGAGCCAGCAATTACTGCTGCAATATGGTGGTGCGGCATTATCTGTGCTGTTATCTTCTAAACCAGCCGAAACACAGCAATTGTTCAATGCAGCATTTGGATTGAGCAGCAACCTGGGCATATTAGCCTTCTCCCGCAAGCAAGAGAATGAAGCAGATGAAACGGGGTTGTATTTTATGGCATCAGCAGGTTACAATCCTAATGCGGCTATTACCTTCTGGCAGCGCATGCAGGCACAAGGTGGCGGATCGAGCACACCTGTGTTGTTGAGTACACACCCAAGTGATGAAAGTCGCATACAACATATACGCGACCTTATGCCTAGTGCTATGGCCTACTATCATCCATAGTATGCTTATCGGCTAAGCCTTACCAATGTCTTGTATAAATAGTCTGCATCAATAGGTTTGTAAACAAAGCCACTTATTCCCAAACTGTTGAATTTTTCCTGCATAGCGGGTGAGGTAGACGCGGTAAGGGCAATGATGATGACGTCAGAGTTGAATTTACGGATCTCTGAGCTGGCTGTAATACCATCCATCACCGGCATTTGCACGTCCATGAGTATGGCATCATAATCATTGTTGCGCGTAGCTTCAACAGCCAGCAGGCCGTTTACTACATGGGTAGCATCTACCTGCCAGCGCTGCAACATTTTACGGGCAAGTAATGCGTTGAATTCAACATCCTCTACCAATAGAATTTTCTTTCCTTTTAATTCTTCACCGGTGATGATGCTTTGTGGCGCTTCGTCTTCTACTACATCACTTTCTTTAAGCAAGAGAGTAAAGGAGAATTCAGATCCCTGGCCGGGTACACTGTCCACATGTATCTCACTCTCGAGTAAATTGAGCAACTTCTTAATGATAGTAAGGCCTAGGCCAGAACCGCCATACTCTCTTGTAATGTAGCTATGTGCCTGGGTAAATCGCTCGAAAATCAGTTGCTGGTTTTCTTTGCTAATGCCGATGCCGGTGTCCTTTATCAGGAACAAAATTTCAGCATATTTACCCTTCTTAGACTTCAACTGCAATTCTATAGTAACCCTGCCATTTTTGGTAAACTTAATGGCATTAGATACCAGGTTGTTCAATATCTGGGTGAGTCTTGTGATGTCGCCCTTTACATAGCGGGGCACATCTTCATCCATCATTACCTTAAGTATATCGCCATTTTCATCGGCTCTTATCTTATTAGCCAGCCTTACATCCTGCACCAATTTTCTCAAGTCCATATCGCTATCTGCAAAAATGATCTTACCCTCTTCTATCTTGCTGAAGTCGAGTACATCATTAATAAGACTCATCAGGTTCTTGGCAGAAATGGTGAGGATATTGAGGTAGGTAGTCTGCGATGGCAGCGGATCTTCCTGAGTAAGCAGGTGAATGTACCCTATGATCGCATTTAGTGGTGTACGGATCTCATGGCTCATTACCGACAGGAAATCGCTCTTTGCACTTGAAGCGCGCTCCGCAGCATCTTTTGCCTGAATGAGGTGTTGCTCCAACTCCTTTGATCTTAGGATGAGCTCCATAAGGTAGTTGATGACAGCAGACAGGTCTTCACCCGAGTTATCAAATGCCGATGCCGCTTCCGGCTGAAGTGTGGCGATGGCTGCTTTCAATTGCAGCATGGCGTCATGTAGTATCTTATTCTTGCTGGTTATATCTGTTACTACAGCCTGGTATTCTTTTTCACTGATAGCGAAGGCGTGCTCTGTGATCTTTTTATCTCTTTCAACAGTGTTATAGTAGCCGCTGACTATAGACAGGAACGCCATTACTTCCGCGTCACCCCAGAATTTTTCCGGGAGGTTTTTAGCGATCTGCTTCTGTAGTACTTTATGCAGTTCCAGTGCCGATTCAGGTAATTGGCTCATATCTCAGAAAGGGTTAAAATGGTCATTGTCTGGTTATGTAATTCGCACGACATATTTTCTTTCAACGGGGATATTTCTCCGTAAGAGTAGAAGCCGGTAATTGGCACCTCTGCGCCAAAAAAGTCTCTCGCTGCTTCTACCTCTTCGCTTATGCGTTGCTGTAAAATAAGCTTACGGCCTACGCAGCTGATAAGGATAGCAAGATCCGGTTTAGAGGCTACATTTGCTACTGCAGTGCCGGCTGCGGCTAAATTAGATGCGTCTATCAACTTATCAAAATTGGCCTTCATCAATCTCACCTTACCACCCTCGGGCATATTGCCTGCAAACGTCATTGAGCTCAATTCTTCGTTAATGGCAAGTATGGTTCTCACTACTACATTCTTGCTGCCACTATCTTTTAGTGATAGCGGAAACAGCAACGCAGATGCCGGCAGATCATTGACATAGTCGCCCAGGTATTGTTTATACAATTCCAGTGCGCTGTTACCGTCCAGCTCCAAAAGCACATTTTTGTCTGCTTTGGTAATGGTCCTTTCAGGCCCGAATTCATCCCATCCACCCATTGATCCGTGACCTACAGCAAGGTGTGAACCATAAAACCCAATAGCGACCACATTGCCTGCCGATGGTACAGCATTCAGACCGGTAAATGTTTGCTGAAAGCGAGCAGCATCACCTGCAAGTCCACCGGCAATAGATACTTTATTAGTATTGTTTTCATTCAACCCTGCTACCAGTTCGCTACCATTGACCACCGCGCCATCGCTCAATACAAAAACAGATGCCAGATCTTCCGCGTCCAGTAGCTTCATCAATGCTGCTCCCGCATCATAACTGGATGCATAGTCATTCATATTGAGTGATGCACTTCTTAGTTGGGTACGCTCAAATGCTACAGCGGTGACCACTATAGTGTCATCGTAAACAGATTCATCAATTATCTCACCGGCTGTTGAGCCGATAACTATTTCGGCGTTAGGATATTCGCTTTTCAGCATTGCATACACATCCGGTTTGATGATCTCTTCTCCGCTGCCAAAGACAAGAACAAGGCTACACCCTGTGTTGGTAAAACCCGGGGCTGTATGCACATTTGTCCATTCCTTATTAATAAACTGTTGTTGCCTTACAAACATATGCCTATACTTTTGGGGGTTATAAAGAATGGTTCTCTTTTAATTCGTTAATTACCGCTGCAAGTTCCACATGCAGTTCCCCGATGAGCCGGGTATGTTCTGTGGATGTAACCGGCTCATTCGCGCTCTCTTCAAGAGCGTCTACAATAGCTGCTACCTTGAGTACGCCGAAATTATTTACCGGCGACTTTATACGATGCAAATGATATTTCTCTTGTTCAAAATCACCTGCAGTGTAGGCTTTAGTGATATCAGCTGCTGCCGCAAGCACATCTTCTATAAATTGCCTGACGACCTCCTTCAAAAAATCCGGATCATCAGCAAACAAAAATTCCAGTTGACCTATATTGTATAACATGTCGTGACTTGGTTTAATAAACGATCAGTCCTAAATGCGCACATCTATGTATATACACACTTATTGCCAGTTCACACTTTTATAAAATGCTATTAGCACTCACACCTACTAAATAATGTAAATAGCACTCTAAAATATTGATTATCAGGAATAAATCTAACTATTTTTTGTTACAATCGGTAGTTTCAGATAAAATATTAATTGAAATTTTATACTGATCGAATAATTCTGCTCTTTTTTGTGTCTAAAAACCCCAGCAATAACCTCAACAAAACAACGACGTAATTACCCCGAAAAAGGTCGATTTCACATCGCTTGGAAAGGTAGTTGCGTGCTAATTTTGCTGCAAAACCAATTGTATGAACAGCGAAACTTATAGCAGATACGACACCACTTTACTACATATTATAGCAGTATTGAAGTCGATAGACCAAGCCGGAATCAACACAATACCATTTGAAGGAAGCTGGACTGCCGGACAGGTGACCGATCATGTGCTTAAATCAATGGACAACATGGGACATGTGCTTAGAAATGGTACCCAACCAACAGACAGGCCTTATGACCAACATAAGGCGATGTTGGAAAAGGTTTTCCTTGACTATGAGCATATGATGAAGTCGCCTGATTTCATTATTCCTACCAATGATCCGTTAGAGAAAAAGGAACTGATCAATAAATTAGCAGCAATACGTGCAGATACACTTGATGCAATTACAACACTTGACCTGACAGAATTGTGTATGTCTTTTGAAATGCCGGGTATGGGCTACATAACCCGGTATGAGTTTATATGGTTTACCATTTACCATACACAAAGGCATACGCATCAGCTAGAGAAGATAAAGGAGGTGCTTGACAGAAGTCAGGAGCAATAACGAAAAGCAAACGGGGCAACTTTAATAGTTGCCCCGTTAATATTTTGTACCGAGATGGTATCTTATGCAGGCATCAAGAACCAATGCGGCATTACACCCAGGAGAATTACAATAATGGTAGTTGCAATGAGCAATACCTGATCGCCCATGGTTACTTCTGATGTAAGTTCAGGATCGCCCTGCTTGAAGTACATAGCGATGATCACTCTGAAATAGTAGTAAACACTGATAGCAGCCATGAGCAATGCAAAGATCACCAGCCACATCATATTGCCCTGGTGCATAACCGCAAGCAATACGTAGTATTTGGCCATGAAACCACCTGTAAGTGGTATACCTGCCAATGAGAACAAGAATATTGTAGTCACAAATGCCAGTAATGGGTTTTTCTTAGCCAGGCCGTTAAAGCCATCGTAAGTGTAGTCTTTCATTTTTACCAGTACGGCAAACACACCTATTGTTGCAACACTGTAGGCTACTCCATAAAGTATGATACCGTTCCATGCAATGTTCGAGCTTACTGCCAACACAGAGAACAGCATAAAACCTGCCTGTGCTATTGAGGAATAAGCGAGCATACGTTTTACGCTCTGCTGGTATACCGCCGTGACATTACCTATGAGCAAAGTCAATGCTGTAACAATTGCCAGTATCATTAGCCAATGCTCGCTAATGTTGCCAAATGAAACGTGGAATAAACGAAGGAATGCAAAGAATACACCGGCCTTTACTATGGTTGCCATGAACGCAGTAAATGCAGTTGGTGTACCGTCATAAACATCGGGAGTCCAGGTGTGCATAGGCGCTGCAGACACTTTAAAGCCTAGCGCCACCATTATGAATACTATTCCTGAGATGGCCAATGGGTTGAGCGATTCGCTATGCAACATTGGCACCATTTCGGTAACGTTGAACGTGCGGGT
>CANBQQ010000234.1 GCA_947371715.1 Flavipsychrobacter stenotrophus | reverse complement strand
TTATTACCTGCCGGGATATTTTTTGCAGAAAAGAACAGTGACCCTGAACAGCGGAGAAATACGAAATGTAAACATAAGACTGCGTGCCCGCGAAAATGTATTGAAGGAAGGTGTGGTAAGAGACAAACAACAGCGCAACAGGGCAGGAGATGTACATATAGAATTACAGAAAGTAAACTTCATACCCGATGTATCGGGCGGAGTGGAAGGCCTGCTAAAGTTGATGGTAGGTAGCCATAATGAGCTTACCTCTCAGTATAGTGTACGTGGTGGCAACTTTGATGAGAATCTTGTGTATGTCAATGATTTTGAGATCTACCGTCCGTTCCTGGTACGGCAGGGGCAGCAGGAAGGACTGAGTTTTGTGAATAGTGACCTGGTGTCTAATCTTACGTTTTCTGTAGGAGGTTTCCAGTCGAAATATGGAGATAAAATGAGCAGCGTGCTGGATGTACAGTACAAACGCCCCACGCAGTTCTCAGGATCAGTAATGGCCAGTTTACTTGGTGCAAACCTGCATCTGGAGGGCATTTCCAAGAATAAAAAATTTACTTACCTGTTTGGGGCAAGACAAAAGAGTAATCAATATGTATTGCAGTCTCAGCCAACAAAGGGTATTTATAATCCGTCGTTTACAGACGTACAAACGTTATTGAACTACCGTATCAATAATACATGGGAAGTAGAGGCAATAGGCAACTACGCCCGTAACAGGTTTACCTTCTTCCCTGAGTCGCAGGTGTCGAGCTTTGGTGTACTGAACCAGGCATACCAGTTGGATGTATTCTATAATGGTGGTGAGTTTGACCAGTTCGACAGCCGCTTTGGGGGTGTGTCTGCCAGCTATCACCCAGATTCATCAAAGCTCAGACTTAAGTTTTTGGCATCGGCATTCCAGACAAAGGAATATGAGACCTATGATATAGGAGGTGAATACCTGTTTGGTGAGTTGCAGACCGACCAGAGTAAGAAAGACTTCGGGCAGATAAAGACCTACCTCGGCACGGGATACATACAGAATTTTGCACGTAACTACCTGCAGGTAGGCGTGGCAGATGTGGGCATGCGCGGATCTTATGATGCTAAGAAGAATTTCATACAGTTTGGTGCCAATGTGACCACTACCAACATAAGCGACAACCTGCATGAGTGGCAGAGAAGGGATTCGGCAAGGTTCAACCAGCCTTATAACCCTAATGAATTGGTAATGGCCTACTTCTATAATTCGTCTGCAGATTTTAATTATACCCGTATCAGTGCATTTGTACAGGATAATATCAGTTTTGATTCTGGCAGAATAAATGCTACGATTGGTGTAAGAGGTAATTACAGCATGCTGAATAATGAGCTATTGATCAGCCCAAGGGTCAATTTCTCATATAAGCCAACAGGCAAAAAAGATCTCGTTTATAAGTTCTCAACCGGTCTATACCAGCAACCGCCCTTCTACCGCGAGATGCGCGACCTGGCGGGCAGTGTGAACAAAGACCTGAAAGCACAGAAGTCGTTCCAGGTAGTGGCGGGTGTTGATTATAATTTCAACATGTACTACCGTCCGTTCAGGATCACCGGCGAAGTTTATTTTAAGAACCTATGGGATCTGGATCCTTACTTCTACGACAATGTGCGCATAAGGTACACGGGTAAGAATGATGCTATAGGCCGCATATATGGTGGCGAGATCCGCCTGTATGGAGATATAGTGAAGGATGCGACATCGTTCATAAGTATAGGCATTCTGAAGGGGGAACAAAAGGTAACGGATAGTGCGGGCATAGCAGGGTATAATAATTACTTCCCGCTACCTGCCGATCAGCGCTTTACACTGGGCATGTATTTTGAAGACTACCTGAGGCAGAACAAGAATTTTAAAGTGCACATCAATATGATGTATGCAACAGGGCTGCCGGTTGGTCCACCATCAGGACACCTTTACCAGAATACGCTGCGCCTGCCTGACTATAAGCGTGTAGATATAGGCTTCTCTGCCCTGCTGCTGAATAGTGAACGCAAAAACCACCCGGCACATAGCTACTTTAATATGCTGCATAGTATATGGGCCAGCCTTGAGGTGTTTAACCTGCTGAGTATACAGAATACCCTGTCTTACACATGGATACAGGACAACAGCACCAATAACCAGTATGCGGTGCCAAACAGGCTTACCAGCAGGTTGCTGAACGTGAAGGTGTTGTTTAATTTTTAAGTGAGATTGTCTGAACCAGAATAGCCAGAATTTCAGAATGGGCAGAATAAGTTTGCTTCGACATAACGAAGCGATTTTATCGATTTAGTGTTTGGCACTCGCTAATATATACGACAAAATATTAAAAGTCGTCACTGTTACAATGGTCGCGCCCCTACGTGCAATGCGATTAAGTTAAGAGCAATTCGCATAAATAGACATCCGATACCTTCGGCATCGTTCCCAATTTACGACTGACTTTGCTACAAACATCTGATACCTTCGGCATCACAACATGTTAGCGGGACTAATTATGTAAATTTAGTAATAACAAGAAAGCCTCCCGATGGGAGGCTTTCTGTTTCTAAGAAGTGACATCGTTGGGACTCGAACCCAAGACCCATACATTAAAAGTGTATTGCTCTACCAACTGAGCTACGATATCATTACTTTAAGAACTTTCCCTTTCCGTTTCCGTAAGGGAGTGCAAAGATAGGGATATAGTTTTCTTTGCAAAACTTTTATCACACTTTTTTTGAACTTTTTTTGATGTAATATCTGTTGCTTCTCCTGCTGCCGTCAAAGATGCTAACTTTATAAGAATGCCAGACAACATCGTTATACACAAACCAGATATAGGTAGCATCTTAGTAATAAAGGTGAACTCGGGCGATGTACACTCGACCAATCAAGTAGAGGTGATTGCCGGGGAGGTCTACCACATATGGTGCGATAAAGGGCAATGGTGGGTGGATATGGTCATACCCGCCGGTCCGAATGGGTATTACAATCCGCTCGCAAATCTGTTTGGACAGCGGGTAAAGGGCGTGAAATGCTTTTGCCTTTGCGGCACTTATGACAATAATGACAAGCGTGCGTTTGCAATAGGAAGTGCTGCAGAAATAAAAATAACACGAAGCGGCCAACTATCCTTTTTTGCAAATGATGTACCAGGATATGAATGGAATAACTGGGGAACTATACAAGTAAATATTGAACGGTTAGGATAAACAGGAGACCGCCACTGGTCAACGTCCCCTATTCTTTAGTTGTCGTTTTTGCTCTATTCACCATTTCACTGAGCACCTGTACAGAATTGGCAAATATGCGGGTGAAATTGTCTTTGGGATCGTTGAGTGCGTCTATGCTTTTTTCTGCCTGCATGAGCCCGTCTGTGGTCAGGAAACTGAATCTCACCTTATCTGTTCTGACATGAGATCGTTCATGAGTAAGCGCCTGTTTAGCCACTATTTGGTCGGCTAATTTAAATGAAGCACCCATCAGGCTATCCATCTTATGTTCATGTTGTTCCCACACTACCACCATTCCTGAGTAATTGATGTAGCGAGCCGATCTATCGGCATACATAGCAAGCAACTCTGTGCTACCCTGCTGAGGAACCTCTAAAATAAGTCCGAGAGTTCCTACCTGTTTGGGCCTTACACCAAGACTACGTAACCCATTCCAGGCCCACAATCTTACCCGTGGTTCATTCTTTTTATCATCAGCGATCACGAGAAAGGCTGCTATTGCTTCAGCGTTCTTATGTTGCAATGCCAATTGTGTGGCGGATAGAAAATCGGTCCAGATAGATTTGTTACCAATAGTTCTTGCTGATGCTAAATTATCTAATTGCTGTATGGACTGATCGGCAAACAGCAGATCGATGAATTCATCGGGCACCTTTGTCTTTATGCTGTCTTTTACTACCGGGGCTGATTCTAATGTTCCTACCGGTTGATCACTGTTACATCCAATGAAGCCGGCAGCTGTTATAAGCAGATACCACAAAAGGAACGATAAGTTTCTGGTCATTTTTATAGGTTATTTAGCATAGATAATTTCCAACATTTACATTGATCATCGATCACTTTTCTTCCTGAGTGGGATCCATAACTCTTCTTCAGAATTAGGATCATTGTTTTTATACTTGCTGCCCATCACAGCAAAATGCGGCCTATTGTCCAACACATATTCTGATGCCGGTAACCAAACCCCATAGATATATTGCAAGGTAGGATCTACTGCCTGAGGCATGCCTTTATAGGGAAACACTGCATAGAGCCCATGTACAACACAAGAGTCCATGGCAGGAGGCACATGTTCAAAATCGGACACTTCAACAGCAGCCCATTTATCAAATACAGAAAATTGATCGAAGCTTTTAAAATCGGCTGAAGGATCGAAAAACTGCAGGGAATAGAGGTCGGCATTAACAGCGTTGATGATCTCTTTGCGCCGGGGCATAAAAGTGCGCCAAAGCTCAGCTGTTCTGTTTTCTGCTATTGTAGTTGTGATATGCATACCTACCACTTTCTTTTCGCTGAGCGTTACGATTTCCGGTTTCATGGCAATACTGTCATTAATCGTAACGAAAGTATTAAAGCGGGACGAATACTGTAAAAAATACTTTAGGCAATAAGATGAATGCTCCAGATGGCAACTCGCAGGTAATCAAAACCAACTAAGCTAAGTACAGACAAAAATTAAGAAGTTGCTTGCGAAAGCATTTTTGAAAATGTGTTTAAGAGAGACTCATGTCAAAGCAATTTCAAAAGTAAAAATCATGGCTTACAAAATGCGAACTCAACCGAAGGCAGGCCTAAATCAACGAAAATACCGGATAGCACGATAAAACTGAATGATAACTTACCGTTTAAATAACTTAAAGCTGCCTGATACAGAATAGGCAACGCCATTGTTATAGAATGGGCAAGTTATAGTACCCTGAATAAAATCGTCATCATTGTGAAACACATTGACAAAACCAGCACCTGAAACGTCAGCATCATAGTGAACAAACGGATTAAACTTATTGACCTCACCTGATCCTATTTTGCAATTACCGGTTTGTTTGTTCTTACAGGCGAAAGTAACTGCAGCTGCAACATATTGGGTACTGATATTCCCACCTAGGCCATAGGTGCCAAAACTATCTACAACATATAGGTAAAATGAGTCATTGCTCAACGCGGTACCCCTGTAAATATTTTTATAGTCACTGATCCAGACTATATTCCTTTTGGTAGGAATAGAAACATCTTTTTCATTAAAATCGGCCCCGGCAAAACCCAATTGAACGTAACTTCCGCTAAAGGTGCTGTCGCCAACAGTATAATAATGATCGGGAGACACAGATTTTTTAGTGCAGGAGCTAAGGGCTACCAACACAGCTAGGGTTATAAATACACTAATGATATTCTTCATAGCACCGAATTGATAAAAATAAAAAACAATATATTAATTATTCATACAGCAAATACAGTGCCATACTGATGCAAATATAATAACAGGTGCATTATACACATCTATTTTTCAAAGGTTAATCAATATTTGCAACCTGCCAGCGACCTCTATATTGAAAGGAATGGGAGGTGGAACAAGACTAAATGCAGGGGAAACTGTGAGGAATATTTTTTAGGATAGCAGGCCAATTTATTTGTGCATACTATTCCATTTCATCGTAAAGTTAAAGCCGTTTTCAGAATGCCGGCTTACCGTTGCTTTAAGTTGTTTACTCAACAATTGTAATAACAACAT
>CANBQQ010000233.1 GCA_947371715.1 Flavipsychrobacter stenotrophus | reverse complement strand
GTACCTGCTGTCAGGCTCGCAGGAGTATAGCTGAAGGTAGTACTGTCGCAAATGGCCAATGGTGTAAGCGTTGTGCTCAATAGTGGCTTAGGGTATACCGTTGTCGTAACGCTCTGCACATTGGTGCAGCCGTTAGCTGTAAGTGTGTATACATAGATCACATTGATCGGAGCAGGTGTTGTGTTCACCAGGTATTCCATTGGATCATCTGATCCTGCACCGGCTGCATTGCTGATGCCTGCTACTGTAGCACGGCTCCAGTTGTAGGTAGTACCTACGGTTGCGCTGGTTGGTGTATAACTGATCATTGTGCTGTCGCAAACAGCAGCCGGCGTTAACGTACTACTTAGTACAGGACTAGGATACACGGTAACACTCACGTCTTCAGAATTAGCACAACTGTTAGCAGTAAGCGTATAATTGTAGGTAACAACAACAGGATCTATAGTAGAATTGATCAGGACTTCATTAGGATCATCACTACCTGAAGCTGGTGTATTAGCTATGCCAACTATAGTAGCACGGCTCCATGAATATGCTGTACCCGCTGTAGCACTTGCAGGTGTGTAGTTAAATACGGTATTGTTGCAAATTGGTGTTGCGGTCAATGTGCTGGTCAATACCGGAGTTGGATTTACTGTTATAGTAAATGTGTCCGTAAGACCATAGCAACCTAACTGAACAGGGGTAACATATACTTCAGCGATAACCGGATCTGTAGTAGAATTTACTGCAGTAAAGCTCGCGATATTACCTGTTCCAGAATTTGCAAGACCTATTCCTGTGTTACTGTTGGTCCATTCATAGGTTGGTGTGGCTGCGATACCGGCAAATCCAGGCGCGCCACCGGCAAAATCAATAACGTTTGTTGAGGCGTTATTACATACAACAACATCTGATACCGGATTTATGGTTGGTGTAGGATAAACAGTCATTGACCAGAATTTATCACCACCCGTGCAACCTACACCATTATTGGTATATGTAACGGTTGCGTGGAAAAGACCGCTTTCGTTAGTGCTGCCGGCATTTGTTGCCGTATAAGATGGTATGTCACCGGTGCCTGAAGCTCCAATACCTATTGCTGTGTTGGAGTTGGTCCATAACACCACCGCATCAGGCAATGTATGTCCAAGTACTACTACGTTAGAAGCTGCACCATTACATGCTGACTGAGCAAACGTAACTGTGTTGAACTGCGGAACAGGGTTAACTGTTATAGTGAAAGTATCTGAAGCTCCCGTGCACCCGTCAGCAACAGGAGTAACAATTACGAAACTGGAATCAGCATTCGATGTACCATTAGCTGCTGTGAACGAAGCAATATTGCCTGACCCGCTTGCTGCAAGACCGATGGACGTGTTAGCGTTCGTCCAGTTATAAGTAGTCCCAGCTATGGCACCATCGAAGATTACTGAAGCTGATGCTGAAGCATCACAAACCGTCAGATCTGCAACTGTGTTCACTGTAGGAATAGGATTGATAGTTACTGATTGTGTTGCAGAAATACAATTCAATGTATAAGATATTGTAGCAGTCCCTGCAGATACGGCTGTCATAATTCCAGTCGCCGGGTCTATAGTAGCATTGCTATTGGAGCTACTCCATGTACCACCAGCAACAGAATTGCTGAATGTATCCAGCGCTCCCGGGCATACACTGGTATTACCTGTTATGGTGGCTGCAGGAATGATCACTGTGATCGGATCGCAATCAGCAATAGCACCGGTTACATAATTTGAAGCACTACCTGTAAGGTCAAAATTTGTTAATGCACCGCAATTGCCATTACCGGAATAATCATAGGCTCCAAGCATTATTGCATTATCACCCGCAGCTACACCCTGATCAAAACGATAGTAAGACAACAGGCCTGACTGTGCTGCAATGCTGCAATTCATATTATCCTGTATCTGCGTTTGGGTTCTTTCTACACCCCATATCCTGATGTCATCGATCAGACCAACGTATGGATCTGTAAATCCTGTTCCTCCGTTAGAGGACCGCAGACCCGCAGACCATGGGGTTGATGAATTTTTATATGCTCCCGTACCTGAGCCTTGCAGCACACCGTTTATATAAACCTTCCAGGTACGATTATTATAGGTAGTCGCCACATGGGTCCATGTATTTGCCGAAATGGGCATATTCAAAATTGGCGAACTACCACTGTAAAGATTTAAATCGCCTCCGGCAATAAACAACTGAAAACCTGTATTATCGCCGTAATGTAATTTTCCGAAAATAGAATACCAACCGAGAGCAACTGCAGCAGGATTCACCCACATTTCAGTAGTAAAAGCTCCCGTACTGTCAAATTGCTGCGATGTGGGATCCCCCATATTTACATAGTCATCCACCCCATCAAAGCTCAAACAATTTGCTGCAGCGACACTAGGTGCATACACCGGCATCGTTCCTATGAGTCTTACCGACGAATTGCCCCAGTCGGCTACATATACATTACCAACATGATCAAAACCAACACCGTAGGCGTAATATAAGAAAGCCTCTGTTGCGGGGCCACCATCGCCCACATAGCCATAATCGCCGGTGCCGGCTACTGTGGAAATGATGTTCGTGGCATGATCCACCTTTCTAATGATGTTATCGTCCATTGCCGCGACATATAAGTCTCCATTTGCATTCACTGCAATTCCCGTGATATTACTGAATCTCGCATCGGTTGCAGGTACCCCATTGTCATATATACCTGCAGATGTATTCCCGGCAATAGTATTGATGACACCGCTCATCTTGTCAATTTTTCTCACAATGTTGCCATCGGCAATAAGCAAATTGCCGCTTTGATCTAAACAGATCGAAGATATGTTGCTAAACTGTGCGAGCGTTGCCGCACCTCCGTCTCCGTTATGTGCGTTTACACCCGTGCCTGCATAAGTGCTTATGTTGCCTGTTAAATGGTCTACTTTGCGAATAACGTAATTACCGGCATCGCCAATGAAGATATCGCCGTTGTCAGCTACTGCTACAGCGTAAGGATTATTCAACTGTGCTGCGCTCGCCGGACCTCCGTCACCACTGTATCCATTGCCCAGGTCGTTATCGCCGGCAACACGGGTCACAATACCGGTGACATGGTCAACTTTACGGATCGTATTGGCTCCTGTTACATATAAGTCTCCATTACTACTTACCGCAATACCATAAATATATTCAAATTGGGCTGCCGTAGACGGGCCGCCATCACCGCTGTATCCGACTCCCAATGTTGCATTGCCAACAATGGTAGTGATGCGTCCATGAACCCTGTCTACCTTACGAACAGATGCTCCATCATCGAGGATATAGGCGTTATCGCTGTCGTCAAAAACTACGGCGTTTGGCTGACGCATCTGCGCTGCGGTAGCGGGGCCTCCGTCACCGGAGTTTCCATAAGTGCCATTACCTGCAAACGTGTGTATGGTATCCACTTTGTCAACATACGCCCGAACTAAAATATCTGACGAACCACCCGCATCATCACTTATCCTCACAAAAAATGTTTCTAACCCAACATAACCCGCAGCCGGCGTATAAATGATATTGCCCGTGGGTACCAAATAACTACCTCCACCTCCGGAAGCGACAATAGCATTGTTAAATGTTAATGTGCCGCCATGATCTGGCGCTGACAGCTGACTCCATGTATCCGTTTGCCCGGCATCATAATCATCTACCGACAAATAATTAGATATGTCTACGCCGGTAGAATTATTGGCAATTGTTCTTGGTATGGTGTACGATGGTCTGTTAGTAAAACTTGGTGTAAAATTAACAGCGGGACAAACAGGACTCATTGTCAACGCATCCAGTGCAAAATATTTAAAATTGCCGCCAGCAGTCAGGACGATCTTATCTACCGATTGGAAAGCATTATTTGCTCCGCCAAAAGTTGTCATATCAATATAAGTAAAGCCGTTAGCCGTTCCGAATGAAGTATTAAAGCCTGTGCTTGCTGTTGCTGTATATACTACGGTACTTCCTACCAATCCCTGTATGGTTAATGTACCGTCTGTGCCAAGACTTCCTCCTTCAGTAGTTTGAGCCGGATAAATATAAAAACCACCCAGTGTAAATAAAGACGCATCTGCTGTTGCCAATGAGCAAACAGGATTAGTTACAACATTTGTTTCGTTGTCAATATATTGGTTATCTGCTGCTGTACCGTTCCAACCTAGTCCGGCACCATAATTATTTATCGAAAATGAGGCATTCGGCGATGATACATTAAAGGTTTTTCCAATAGCCGTGAATGATGTTGATAACAAAAGAACAGATTCAAAATCGATAGTGGAAACCTGAGGCAAAATTGTAACATTCACCACCATATCAGCAGTTGCCGTTCCATCGCTCACCCTGACGGTAAAGGCATCGGAACCACTGTAACCTTCTGTTGGCTCATAATAGATAGTACCCCCCGGGGCAATATCCGTGCTGCCTGAAGGTGCATTAGCAAAACTAAAGGTAAGCGTGCCGTGAGTAGGAGCACTCTGCTGTGTCCAGGTTTCTGTCTGGTTGGCGTCTAAATCACTTACGTGCAGCAGTGATTTTATTTCAAACGAATAAACAGATCCCGGACAAAATGTTATTGTGGTTGTTGCACCATTTACAAAAGTAGGAGCTACATTCGCAAATGAGGTACCAAAAGCCGCAAAAACGGCGAGGATACAAATAAATAACCGAGACCAGGTAATAAGTTTTGTTTTCATACTACTATTTTTTGCAAAATTGAACTTAACTATTCTATTGTTATTTGTTTTGTAATTGATCGTTATTGCATTCGATAAATCTTACCATTGACCAACTCTCAACAACAAAAACATGCACGCAATTTTTATTTGTTTTTTAGTTATATTAAATCAATATAATTTCATAACTAAATATTGGCGGCAAAAGTATGTAACAATATACTATTGAACAAATGTAATTGACAGATACTTTTACATTAGGGATATTATCACTGCATAGAACTTTTACGACCAATATCAATTTTCACTAGATAAAAAAATTAATTCATATGTTTGGTCATTGGGCTCAATGGAAAAAAAATGGAATCGAATTATGAAGTGCGGGAGACAGCTTATTACTAAGAAAGAAATATACTATTAATAGTAGTTTGAAAGTTCGCTCGTCAAAGACGATTTAGGGGACAAAAATGGCCAATTTGACTAATTATTTTAATAATTGGGGACTAAACGCAGGTATTCTTGTGGGCGAATGTGAGTAATTTTGAGAGCAGAATGATCTGATGCCGCCAATTGCTAAAGAAGGGTTGAAAAAAACTTAAAAAGTTGCACTGATGCACTTCTTTATGCAAGCATCAGAAAATACAGTATATAAATATCTGATGTATATTTATTCATCAAACCCTGAGCATACCTCTAAATCCCCTTGCAGCATAGTACGACTCTGCGCCATTATGGTATAAAAAAACAGTTTCATACCGGCGATCGCAAAATAATGCGCCGCCCAACTTACGGATATCGGCAGGTGTTTTTACCCAACAGGAAGTTTTAGTATCAAACTTGCCCAACTGTTGCAATAGGCGGTACTCCTCCTCGGTCAACAATTCTATGCCCATGTCTTGGGCCATATTGATCGCACTATCAATAGGTTTGTGTTCCTTTCTCGCTTCAAGTGCCTCGTGGTCATAACAAATGCTTCTCCGACCTTTTGGGCTTTCGGCAGAACAATCACAAAAAATATATTCACCGGTTTTTTTA
>CANBQQ010000232.1 GCA_947371715.1 Flavipsychrobacter stenotrophus | reverse complement strand
CAACCACCATTGGATATACCCACAACTGTGTAGATCAATGTATCAAAAATAGGCAGTGTTGGTTCATCGTAATGACCTATTACATCTGTAATAACAGTATCGTAGGTATCTGTTCCCGCTGCTGCATTATGTATCTTGAAAATTGCGGTAGCAAAAGGTTCAGTTGCCAAATGTACAATTGAGGTATTCCCCCTGCACATAAATGTATGCTGCGCTCCATCTGTAGGCACTGTATATACGCCCGAACCGGATACGTTGGTCAGCCAGCCATTAATATAATGGGTAGCAAAGGTTACATTATCGGCCGAGGTGTAGGTAGCAGTGCAAGCGCCTGATGTAGCATCAAGCAATGTATACAGGAAGGTAATATTTCCGGAAAGACCCGGACGGGTTGTTGTAATAGCAACCGTTGCGTTTCCTGAACCATCCAGTGTTGTTGTGAGGGTATCTATCTGTGTAGCGCCCACCTCATCGGTAAGCATCTCCTGGTAGCGGACAACTGCACCTGGGGTACCGGCAAATGTAACATCTCCGGGGGTACTGCCGCAAAGCGTAGTAGCCGAAGTACTGATCACTATACCGGTAGGCGCCACATTTATCGATACCTGCTGCGTATCAACAGCCGTACCACAGCTATTGGTTACAGAATAAGATATGATTGCACTACCTGTCGACACCCCGGTAACAACACCGGTTGCATCAATAGTTGCAATAAGACCATCGCTGCTACTCCATGTACCACCACCAACTGTGGCAGTAAGTGTGGTACTACTACCAACGCATATGGCTGTAGCGCTGGTTATCGCAGCACCCGACAGATCGTGATCCACAGTAACATTAACTGTATCATTATAATAGCTGACGCAGGTAAGATCGTATTCAGGATGGCCATATGTCAATACAAATGTAGTGTTGCTGTCCAGAGGATCAGAAGCGAGATCAAACGTTCCGCCGCTACCCATATGATACACATAACTTACCTCATTTTGCAGTATCTCAAAGTCTTGATTGGGTGTTCCTGTAAGACTAATTGTCACACTCGCCCCACTGCATACCGGGCCTGCAATTGACAGACTTGCCGTAGGGTGGCTGAGACGGACAATCTGTAAACTCTCAGATACAGGGAAAGGACATCCGGCAAAATTGGTTACCTGGGTAAATGTATAAAGCTGATCGGTACTTACAGCACCGGTATTAATAAAATTTGAAAATTGGTTTGGAGAAAATATACCATTTAAACCCACGATCTCAGGCGTACCACTATTTACATTGTAGGTAACGGTGGAAGCAGCAGGATCGGGAGTTCCCGATGCCGTACCAGAATATTGGTCATAGTCAACCGATACCTGTATATTTCTGTAAGAGTCTTCACAAACCTCCGCAGTGCCACCAGACATCAATACCATAGCTCCATCCGGGTCCTCCGCTGTGGTCATAAATATGTGCGACAAAACAGGTGCAGTAAATGGTCTGTATATCGCAGAATACTTATCCATCAGAAATTTATCACAGCCACCGCTGCTTAAAGCTACTATGGTATAGATTATGGAGTCACTAATAGGGCCCGTATAAATATCATAAACCCCCGAAGCTGGAATAGTTACGGTGTCATATGTTGTAAAGGAAGTGGCCATGTTGCGGAACTTGATCACCGCTGTTGCGCCGCCCGGCGCATTAAGATGTATAGTATCCTGCCAACCCTGGCAAACATAGAGGTCCGTTGGCGATGCTAAGTCCACATCAGTGTAGAAAGGACCTGAATAGGTCATATTAGCACTTGCATACTGACCTACTATAGTAGCCATACTGGTAGAAGATACAGGATAAGTAGCTATACAAGAACCGGATACCACACTTTGAATGGTGTAATTATAAGTGATATAATTGGCCGGGTACGACATTGTATGGCCAGAATGTATGTCTGTTGTATTTACCGGTATCTCAGCATGGCCCGAAGCATCCAACGTTATTGAAAAATTACTGTCAGTAATGGAGCCTCCGTCAAGAAAATCCTCAAAATGGAAATTGTAGTTCACCAATGCGCCCGCAGGCCCATCAAAGCTAACCGTGGTAGAGGAACCCGGACATACCCCCAGTATGGATGGCGATATAGTTGCCCCCGTAAGATCTCCGATAACCGTAATCAGTGCCGTGTCAGTAGCACTGCCGCAAGCAGTAGTTACCGTATAAGATATTATTGCAGTACCAGCTGTAAAGCCGGATACAATACCACTGGCATCAACCGTAGCTATCGCACCATCATCGGTGGTCCAGTTACCTCCAACTACAGTATTTGTCAATGTAATTAAAGAACCAACGCAAACGTTTCCGGGAGCGCTAATTATACCAGCATTTGACAATGGGCTGATCGATACTTCATACGTGGCCGTAGCTGTGCAGCCCAGCGATGTAATTGTATATAAAATTGTATCTATACCCGCGGTAACTCCGGTTACTACTCCACCAACTACAGTTGCTGATGAGTTGCTTGCCGTCCATACACCACCTGTTACTGTTTCTGCAAGTGTTATTGCGGCTCCCACACATACTGTGTTAGCACCACTTATGACTCCCGCATCAGGTATCGGATTTACGGTAAGCAGTCCGTTACCGGATACACCACCGTCTACATATAACCTGTAAATGTTACCGGTCAATGAGGTGGTAGTATGCACTATTAGACTCTCTCCGGAATAAGTATAGTCGCCTCCATCTGCTACAGTAGTGAAGGTCGCCCCCCCGTCTGTAGATACCTCCCAGTGCAGATCTGTATAAAAACCGGATCCACCACCGCCACCGCCACCACTTGATATAAGGGCGCTGAGTGTTGCATCGGTACCGGCACATACTGTAGCATCGTTTGCGTCAGACAACGCCATGGTGTCCAACACCGCAAGAGCAAATGCTGCCGTTATTCCGCAGCCGGTGTTATAGGAAATATTGGCATTGCCAAACGAAAGACCTGTTACTACGCCGGTGGCCGTTACTGTAGCTATAGCTGCATCACTGCTGCTCCACGTTCCACCTGCAACAGACTCATTCAATGTTATGGTTTGACCCGCAACAATACTATTGATTCCCGTTATGGGTGCAGGTGACTCTTGCACAATAACCGATTGCGTAGCTGTATCGATACCGCAAGAATTAGAAAATATATAAGACAATGTGACACTACCCCCAGCCACACCTGTAACAATTCCCGTACCTGCATCAATTGTAGCTACTGCGTTATCACTGCTGCTCCATACACCACCTGGTGTTGCATCGCTGAAAGTCACCATTGAAGCAACACATACAGGGCTTGTCCCTGTTATCGCAGCTACTACAGGAACATCATCAACGTATAAAGGGTGTATAACGTTGGTTGTGCCGCAGCTATTTGATTTTGAATAACTGATGATGGCGTTACCTACTGATATACCCGCTATGTTACTGCTTGTAGCGGTTGTAGAACTAATACTGGCAATCCCGGCATCAGACGTTGACCATACACCTCCCGTCGTAGGGCAAGAAAGATTAGTTGAAAAACCAGCACAGATGGTATCTGATCCGGAAATAGCGGCAACCACAGGCAGTGGATTCACCGTAACCGTTATTGTTGTAACATCAGCAACGGTGCCATCAGACACCTGAATGGAAAACACATCTGTACCCGAAAACCCCAATGGTGGAGTATAGAACAGACCAGTAGGAGTAACCACAAAACCGGTAGACGTAGTATCAAATGAAAATCCACCCAATGTACCACTTGTAGAGGAAATGATGGACCATGTCTCTGTTGACCCGGCCGACAAATCATTCATTGACAAAAAAGAAGTTATGTCATTAGGACCACTACCCTGACAAACTGTAATGCTTTGAGTAGCACCATTAACGAATGATGGCTGAGCAATGGCGTTATTTCCTCCTGCAAACAGCACAATCACAAAGATTGATAAGAATGCTGCAAAAGAGACTTTCCGATATACAGAGGTAAATTTCATTTTCATAATTCAATTTTTGTAGGTGTCGGGCATAGTAATACAGTCTGTCAAAAACGACAGTATTTAGCAAGGTTGAAGATAATCTTTAATTTCAAACCTTTATAATTCTACATATTATTTTTAAAATACGCATGCATTAATCAGTACATTATTGCTTAAAACAATTGCGTATTTTAATAATACAGATAATACTCACATGAATGCGAGAGAGAATTTACAACTGCCGGTTATATAAAAAAACAAGAGCCTATTACCACCTCACCGGGTTCCTTCTGCGCAGCAGAATGTAGTTTTTAAGATTCATCCAGAAGGCAAGCACCATGTAGATGATAATGGGAGACCCCATTGTAAGAAAGGAAATATAAATAAACCACAACCGGATACGTGACGTAGCAACCCCCATACGCTCGCCCATTGCCGAACATACCCCGAATGCTTTCCACTCAATAAAATCCTTTATGTTGTTCAGTTTACGCATAGATTGCTGATACAAATGTAAGGTGAATGATTGATTATATGATACTTCTGCATGTTTCATTAACATCTTTTAAGAATAATATAATTTCCGGTCAGCTATAAAAACAACATAGCCCATCCTTCTCAGGATGGGCTATGGCTTATTACCTTACTAATTAACTAACTATCTTATTTACCTTCATTGGCAACATTGCGACGGATAACGTTCAGTGCACCACCGGCAATGAACCACTCTATCTGCTGCTGGTTGTAAGTATGGTTTACCTGGAATGATTCATGTGAACCATCTGCATGGTGCAACACTACTGTCAATGGCACACCTTCAGCGAAAGTCTTCAGACCAACGATATCCAATACATCGTTTTCCTGTATCTTATCGTAGTCTGCCTTGTCAGCAAAAGTGACACCCAGCATACCCTGCTTCTTCAGGTTGGTTTCGTGGATACGGGCGAAGCTCTTCACCAATATTACCTTTACACCCAGGTGACGTGGCTCCATAGCTGCGTGTTCACGGCTGCTACCTTCACCATAGTTTTCATCACCAACTACTATACTACCTATGCCGGCAGCCTTGTATGCACGCTGTACAGCAGGCACCTCACCGTAAGAACCGTCCAACTGATTCTTTACTTTGTTAGGCTCCATGTTGAATGCATTCAGTGCACCTATCAGCATGTTGTTAGAGATATTATCCAGGTGACCACGGAATTTCAACCATGGACCCGCCATTGAGATATGGTCGGTAGTACACTTGCCAAATGCCTTGATCAGCAATTTAAGGCCCAGCATATCATTACCATCCCATGCAGCAAATGGCTCCAGCAACTGTAAACGGCTGCTATCGGCCTTTACAACTACCTGTACCTTGCTACCATCTTCAGCAGGTGCAGTGTAACCTGCATCTTCTACTTCATAACCACGTGGAGGCATTTCATAACCCTGTGGTTCGTCAAGCATTACATCTTCACCAGCAGCGTTCTTCAATGTATCCTTAAGCGGATTGAAAGAAAGGCTACCTGCGATCGCAAATGCTGTTACTATTTCAGGAGAAGCCACGAAAGCGTGAGTGGATGACAAACCATCATTACGCTTAGCGAAGTTTCTGTTGAATGATGTTACAATTGTATTCTTCTTAGCAGGGTCGGCTACGTGGCGCGCCCACTGGCCGATGCACGGTCCGCAGGCGTTTGCCATTACCACACCACCCATCTGGTCGAATGTGTCCAGCATACCATCGCGTGCAATAGTGAAACGTACCAGCTCCGAACCCGGAGTGATATTGAATTCACTCTT
>CANBQQ010000231.1 GCA_947371715.1 Flavipsychrobacter stenotrophus | reverse complement strand
AACACCGGGTGCAGGTTTTGCATACCAATGGTACCTGGGCGTTCCTGCAATTGCGGGTGCCACAAATTCATCATATACTGCCAATGCAACCGGCAGCTATTCCGTAAGAATATTGAATACGACAACCGGCTGTAGCGCGGTAACCACAGGTGCCGGAATTGTAATAGTGACCATCAGGCCTAAGCCAACTGCAACGATCACACCATCATCGTCATTGACCAGATTCTGCTCTTATGATAGTGTTGTGCTTAACGGACCTGTTGTGCTTGGTTATACCTATCAATGGAGGTCAAGCGGTTCTTCTATACCTGGCGCCACCAACGCTTCCTATACAGTACACAATTCAGGTAATTTCAGACTCATAGTTTTTAATGCAGCGGGCTGTTCAGACACTACCGGTACTCAGCATACAGATACCGTTGATCCGGCGCCTTTGGCAACAGTTGCTGCAAGCGGCGTGCTTACCTTTTGTGAAGGCGGTAGTGTTACTTTATCAGCGGCAACCGGTGCAGGGTACAATTACCAATGGTTTACATCTCCGGTAGCTAGTGGCGGAGCTGTAATCAGCGGAGCTACGAGTGCTACATTCAGCACAAGCGCTACCGCATACTATCATGCAGTTATAACAAGTCCACAGGGATGTATTACTACGTCCAATACTGTTTCGGTTACTTCTGTGCCTCCTCCTGTCATTGCTCCTGCCGGATCTACGACTTTCTGTGAAGGCATAAATGTAGCACTATCAGTCGCAAATGTACCTGGTGCTGTGTACCAGTGGAAGAGGGGTGGTGTGAATATCCCCGGTGCAGTTTCAGCCTCTTATATCGCTACCTCTACCGGTTATTATACATGCTTTGTTAACCTGCCGGGTATCTGTGCATCCTCCTCCGCAGCCGTATACGTTCATGTATATCCTGCCCCAGCGCCTGTTATCACATTCGATGGATCTACGCTACGTACAGGCAATTATTTTGCCTCTTACCAGTGGTATGCTAATACCGTTACAATTGCAGGGGCAACCAGCAGCAGTGTACATGCATTTACCAATGCCGGATATAAGGTACTTGTGACAGACACCAATGGTTGCAGCAGGTTGTCGGCAGAGTATGGGATATTTAATCTGGCTGTTGAAAATGTAAATGGTGCGGCGATCATTAAAATATATCCCAATCCTACTACGGACATTATATATGTTGATATGCCAGCAGGAATGATGGTGAAGCTGACAAATACAGATGGAACAACAGTAATTGCTATGACAGAGGCCAAGGAATTGAATGTCAGCCAACTCCCAACCGGGATGTATATGTTGGAGATCATTGATAGGGTAGGGAGAAAGTTCCGGACTGAGAAGGTGGTTAAACAGTAAGATATGGCATGATAGTTTTTAGCGTGGCATAACGATAGCCTGGCTAATGGGGTTTAATGCATTACGGAATAGCAGTAATTTATAGGGCACTTTAGTTGCGATATCAACTCTATTTAGGAATGAATGATCGCACATTTAAAAGCCAATCCTTTTCACTTTTTTTTCAAAATAGTGCCGGATTCCACGCCTGTCAATTTTATAACTTGGTGTCATTTCAAAGATGTTCTAAAATTATCTTAAATATAGTAAAAAAAAGTTTAGTGAGTCAATGGTATTAAATACGGGCATCAGAAGTAGCTCCGTCCCGACGCGCTGAAAATTCTAGTCAGGGTTTACGCTATCGCTTTAGATTTTCTTTGGCCTTGACTATTAAGTGAACGTTTAGTGCGGCTCTATTGCTAACGAAAAACTAAACGTTGACCCTCGTCCTACTTGGCTTTCCACCCAGATCTTTCCATTTTGGGCGATAATGAATTCCCTCGAAATACCAAGACCTAATCCTGTTCCTTTTGCTTTTGAGCCGGGTACCTGGAAGTATCGTTCAAATAACCTCGATTGGTATTCTTTTGCAATGCCGGGGCCGTTGTCTTCAACCGAAAACGCTACAGTTTCATTCGCAACTTTTGCAACTATTGTAATCGATCCGCCTTCGACAGAATACTTGATCGCATTTGTTAGAAAGTTATTTAATACCCAGGTACTTTTTTCAGCATCTGCTTTTATCAATGGCAGACCATCTTCTACTATCTTCTTAATCTCTATTTTTTTCTCCTTGGCCGAGGTAGCAACGGTCTCAATTGCATGGTCTATTATAAGGTACGGATTTACCAATTGCACATCAAGTTCAATCTTTCCTGTTTCCACTTGCGACATGTTCAGCAGCTCACTTATGATCTTTAGTATTCGCTGATTGTCTTGCTTAAGATTCTGAATAAGTTCCTTTTGCTCATCTGAAAGTGTTCCAATCCTTTGGTCTTCTAGTAGTTTAAGACTAAAATCTGATGCAGCGAGTGGTGTTTTTAATTCATGCGAAATGGTTGCGATAAAATTGGTCTTTGCTACGTCCAGTTCCTTAAATGACGTGATATTTCTTAATACAATAACCTTGCTATTTCCTTCGCCCTGGGCTACGTCTATAAACTCTTTAATGAAGTAGTTTTCCCGGTTTTCAACCACTATCTTAAACGGGGCAGAGCTTTCGTTGGATATCAGGAAGTTGAACAGATCATTTGATTTGGCAACTTCTGCTACTTCTTTGCCAACAATTTCATTAGTGTTTAAACCTAGTAACTGTAGTGCCTGATGGTTGGCAAATAGTATTATATTGTTCTTGTCAATCCCTATACTCGCGTCCTTCAGACTATTAATCACCGCTTCTGCACGACTTTTTTCAAACATCAGTTTATTCAAGCTACTACTCTCGAAATATTCCAATCTTTCTGCCATACTATTAAAGGCATCGGCAAGGTTGCCAAACTCATCTTTGTTTTCTATCCTCACTCTATACTTATAGTTCTTATTACTGATAGCCTTGATAGCCTCAGACAAGTGATTAATAGGACCAGTAACAATTGCCGGGAAATTCATTGAAAAAGTAAATGCGATGATGAACACTACTGCAACAATAGACACAATAAAAGTCAGGGCGTCTTCAGCAGTCTTCTGAGCCTTCTGATTTTTATTGTGAATTGCAAGCATATTCAAATGCAGTATTTTTTGTAACTCAGTTTCGAGTAACCGGGTATTGGCAAGGCTGATAGGGTTAGCTTTCAAATTATCGTAAAGCGACCTTAAATGCTCAGTTGCCGCCTTTTCTCCCGGCTCTGTGATGTTTTTTTCCTGGGCCTTTAACGCAGTTTCAAATTGAGTTATTGATTTTTCTGGCTGAACGTCCAAACTGTCCAGTTGCTGTTGCATTATCTGGCAAAATGCCAGCGACTCGTAATTGTCCTTTAGTACCGCTTTCGCCTCGTCTTTTAGTGTTGACGTGTAAAATATGCCGGCTCCCCCCGTTAGAATTAATAGAGAAAACAGGAATAGCGTTCCTAACCTTATTTTTTTTGATACTGATAAACTCATTAGGACAGTATTATAATGTCAATGTTGTTTTTAGATAGCGCTTTCAATAGCTGGTTGAATATCCCCGTTCTAAGTATGATCTGGAACAAATTTAAGTGTGGTTTGCCTATACAAATGGTAGTGATGTCTTTTTCTCTTGTGGTGTCAAAGATTGCGTCGGCAACATTGTTGTTCTTTTTGCGTATCACCTCGGCCCCCAACTCTGTTGCATTTTTAAAGTTATTAATTAAATGCCTTTGTGCCGCCAAAGATATTTTATCATTGGCCTCATCTGGCGTTTGTACATACAATAAACTCCACTGGCTGTTGTAATATGATGCCAGACGAGCTGTTTTCCTTATTATCCTTTGAGCAATTTCATGGTTAGAAGAGATACATGCCAGGAAACGTTCATGTCGAAACGACGAGGCCCGTGATGCAAGCTGGTGATCTACTTTCCTTTCTACCTGCCCGGCTACTTCCTTTAAAGCCAATTCACGAAGTTGCAGGATCCGTTCCGGCTGAAAGAAATTCTGCAGTGCCTGCTGAACTTTTGAATGGTCGTATATCTTGCCTTCCTTTAATCGTGTTATCAGTTCATCCGCAGTGAGATCGATATTTACTACCTCATCTGCCAGTTGTAGTATCTTATCCGGAACACGCTCTTTTACTTCTATACCAGTGATCTCTTTTACATCTTCATTGATACTTTCAATATGTTGAATGTTCACAGCGGTTATTACGTCTATACCGGCATCGAGGATGTCCAGTACATCCTGCCAGCGTTTTTGGTTCTTGCTTCCGGGTATATTGGTGTGCGCCAGTTCATCAACAATTACAGTTTCGGGGTGTAGTAGTAAAATTGCCTGAACATCCAGCTCGTCCAGCTTTTTACCTTTATAGAAAAGCTCTCTGCGCGGTATAATGGGCAATCCTGCTACCAACTCTTCCGTTTCTTTCCGTTTGTGGGTTTCTATATACCCTATTTTAATATTGACATTGTTTCTTAGCAGGTTATGGGCCTCCTGCAGCATACGATATGTTTTCCCCACACCGGCGCTCATGCCAATGTAGATCTTTAGCCGGCCCCTCGTGCTTTTCTGGTTCAGCTCAAGGAACTGATTGACCCTTTTCGCTTTTAATTCTTCATCAGTCATCGAAATATTATTATTTTTCTCTTGTCAATTGGCAACTTTCTCACCATGTATACACCAAGATAAATCGTGAAAGTGGCGAGTCCTCGTTGACTACGCCACCTTTACTTCACACACACATACTAAGTTGTGCATTGCTCTGTTTCATGAATAGTTACATTCTAAAGAGCAATGCAAGAATTACTCTGTCTTCTGACTTTACAAGATCCGGAGCCCAACCTGTTGCGGGTACTGGAGTAGTAGTGTATCCGCTTGGTGAGGTAACACCACCTTTGCCTGCCCAATAAGGATTGTCGGCTTCTCTGTGCACATATTCCAAACGGAATTCTATACTCTGGTTGGGCATCCAGCTAATGTTGGTAGATGCATCCCATCCGCTGAACTGATCACCCGGATTGGCACTATACGGATGAGAACCAGCAAGCTGGGTAGGGTTGTACTGGTTAGGCAATGGACTGGCATCGCCGGTAGGATACAACACCAGGTAACGACCCGGGTTTTTCATATAACCACCACCTATACACCATGCCCATTTGCTTTTACCAAACCACATACGATTGTATACCATGGCACTTGCAAAGTACTGAGCAGGTCCCTTGCCACCTATGTCATCTTTAAATCCGTTTACGCCACCACCTTTTTCAAATCCAACATCAACTGTGCCTGACAATGCCATTTGATTGATGCCAGTGGCCGTTTTGGGCCTTTTATAATATCTCCACAAAACACTATTGTCAGAATGGAACCTATGTCTGCCGACTAAACCAGGCGCATCAGTACCATAATAATCATTTGTAAGCAGTTTGAAGTTTGAATTGGGGATCCAGGTTATATTACCGCCCACGCCTGGCAACTGGTTGAACATGCCATAACTCTGCCATCCATTGATGATCCATGGTTCGATCTTTAAATGTTCCGAAGGAAATATCTGCACTCTTATACCATTGAAGAACCAAGGTGTATTATCTGATGTAAACGACGCCTGATATTCCCAGTTTTCTACCTGGTAGTAAGAATTAAGACCTATGTAAGACATAAACATACCTGCATCCACATTAATGCCATGCATAACGTCAAAATGATAGCCGGCATAGGCTTCGCTGATATATCTGTAGACATCTGCGAGGTTATACTGGCCCCTGTATGGACTTAGGTCATTGCGGGGCACAACTGTAGATCG
>CANBQQ010000230.1 GCA_947371715.1 Flavipsychrobacter stenotrophus | reverse complement strand
CATTTTCTGAAAGAACTCTCTCAGTAACGGGTAGTTTTCAACGCTGTAGCTGGTAGTATTAATGGCAAAAGTGCTATTTACATTAACAGTGTGCATTTCAGGGAAATACCCCATTTGTTTTTTATAAGACATTCCTCCGTTATCATAGTCTATTACAACGGGCTTTGCTGCACTATCGGGTTGCATATCTGCCGGTAGTACTATAGTTATATAATAGGCATATTCGGTCTGGTAGGGAAATTCGATAGGGAATTTTCTGGCTGTCGAAGCAAAAGGGTTCTTGTCAAATAGTTTTATCACTATGCCGGGCATATAGAGCTGGGTAGCGGCTTTATCTATATTTAGCCGGCAGGTGTACTTAATTACCAGATTGGTGTCAGGGTTTTGTTCATTGTAGATATTGCTTTCCAGCACTTCAAGGTCCGGAAAGTCTCTTGTTACTTCCGCCAGGTATTCCTTGCTTTTCTTTTTGTCTACCGCCCACAATTTTCTTTTAGCTGCCGATCGCATTAACCCCAGTTTGGTGGTTATCTCTACTTTTGCACCCGAGTCTGAAAAATCGGAAACCTTGATGTTGCAGAGGGTCTTGTCTTTTGCATTATTCGTAGTGATCATGGTGCCCATCCCCTTGTCTGCCAGCAGCCACGAATAGCCATTGTAGTATTCGGTGGGCAGTAAGCCAACGCAATTGTTTTTGTCTGAGGCATCCAGCAGGGTGTACTTGCCCCCAATTTCAACTGCGCATACAATTGTGCCTATTCTATCCAGCACAGGTATCTCTGCTGTTGGTGATATATCACCTGTAGAACTAACAATGACTGGCGAGGCGGCCATTCCCGCTTTTACCAGCATTGCTACCAATACCATGTTTATTTCATTCATCGTTAACTCACGTGCATAAAAGGCTTTACTCAAATTGATATCGGAGTAAGAGATGCTCTTGTCATTGCATTTAAAACGATTGCGCACAAAGCGGTATATAGCATTGGTAAATGCTACAGGCGATGTGTCTTGCTTTGCAATGGAATCGATAACAGGGTCCAGAAAAGTGTTGTTGCCATTTATAGCTTTTTTTATCCCATCTTTCTTCCAGATCTTTTCGTTTATTTTTTCCCACGAGTTATTGAAGTGTTCCGCATCCGGCCCTTTGCCCGCACCGGTTATCTGTATCTGGTAGCACTCTACATGATTTTTGCGATTGACTACGTATGGTTCTGTCTTTGTTCCGGGTATATTTCTTCTTATCCAGAACGATCTGTTCCCGTCAATTGATGATCGCTTTGCTGTTGCGAAAATATCAGTCCCTTCCCTGGCATCATCTTCTGTTTTGTATAACCTTGGGGTAGCCGGCACATGAGATATGGCTGTAAATTCAAGCAATTTAGGATACTCAAAATAGTAACTGCTTTGCAATTTAGGGTATTCATCCTGTATCTGCCAGGTGAGTAGTGCATCCAGATTTTTTGTGATTACTTCATAAGAGTATTCAATGATAGACCCTTCTTTCACAGCAGGCATTGTAAAATTTATTGAGTGGAGGTCATTACCCACTGCTTTCTTCAGTATATCTTCTTTGTTTACCTGGGTGGTGATCACCTGATCTCCTGCCAGGTTGTAGGTAGTTGCTTTTACATTATTTACAAAATTCCGGTAGTCATCTTCGGGGTATATGATATGTACATTGGCTGCATCAAAAGCGTCAGCTTTAAGTATTTTGATGATCTTATGTACCACCTTTTTTTTATTGAAAGAACCCTCTTCAAAAGTGAGCATTATAGCGGTATGCTCATATAGTACCACGGCACTTGCTTCGGGGTCAAGTGGGTATTCGCTGACGTGAAGATTTTGAGTTATCATCGCCAGCCGGTCTTCCTTTTCTTTGGCAGTAACACTCACCGCAACCAACAGCAAGAACACAATATAAACCAGTGATTTGAAACTCATGATATAAGTATTGAATTGTAGGTAAGATCCTCTTATTTGCTTAACACAACTTTATTGTAAGCAGAACCCATATTAATAGCTTTACTCAGTTTTTTATAGTCTGCGAATGCTACAGGGGGATAGATACCGCTTTTCTGATGATAGCTCACAACTATCTTCAGGGTATTGCCATTTTCAAAAAATGACTTTGAATGGTAGGAGCCGAATGGAAATTCGTAATTGATATCATTGGCCAGCTTTTCGGCTTTATAGCTGTCCTTAAATGTAAAGGTTGTTGTGTCATTTACCTGGTAATCCTTGAATACTTCGAATGAGTCTGTGCGGCTATCAATTGCCTCAGCTGAAGGGATGGACAGATTAAGCACCTGCGGAGAAAAGAACAACCTGTTGCCACTACGGGTTGCCACACCGGAGCCGGCCACGGGAATTTCCTCAGTTAGCATAGGGATCATGTTTTTCTTGTCAGAAGTTATTTTATAATCTCCTGCTTTATACGACGGTATGCTGAATTTCTTGTTGAAGTAGTCGTCAGTTTTTGACTTAGGGTCTTGCTTTACATGGCTTTCCATGTCCCACCACGAACCTGAATAATAGGCATGCACATTTCCTTTGATCTCATCTTTTTCATCGACGATGAATGTGGCATTACGTGCCAGTATATTGTGCTCGCTGTTGTAAGCCGGTGTGTTAACTATATAGCCTCCATCAGGAGTTAATAGCAATGCTGTGCGGTTGCCGGTGAAAGAAGATAAGTAACCTGCACAAAGATCTTTTGAGGTACACTCCAGCCATATAGAATCTTTGGGCTGCGGCACACACAGTATCACATGATTGGATGTGTGGTAAGCATACTCGGGTACTATGCGGCTCTTTTCCTTATTGCCGCCATATACAAGCGCCTGGTAAGAAGTTATCCCCGCTTCTTTAAGTATGGCTTTGGTAAAGTTGCTCAGTGCTTTACAATCTCCGTACCCCTTTTCAGCAACAAAGCTGGCTTCAAGGGTTTGCAGTCCGCCTATGCCCAGTAATATTAGTACATACCGTGTATTGGCCTGCATATAGCTATACAGTATTGATATCTTACTGTATTGGCTGGTGCAGGTATCGGTCAGCAGATGAATGGTCTTCTTTAATTGGTCGGGTAGTTCATCCCTATTTTCATTGAGCCGGTAAAAAAGACTACCATATTCCTTCCACGATGTCATGTTTCCCTTTACACCATCCAGTTCCATTTGCTCGGTTGTGAGCACCAGCATGGGCGGGTAGAGTTTTGTTGCGGGGGTAAACTCATCGGCCGGCGGAATTGCAGGCAGATCGTTCATCTCCAATTTAAGCACACTTCTATCACCCTGTGGTGTTATTACCGGTTGCTTATTGAGCCTTACAGGCAGGTATTTTAGTTTTAATGATCTCGGGTAATCTACTTCTACAGCCGCTTTCACTACCGAGTATTCGCTGAACTCCTGTGGCAGCCAGCGTGGCAAGAAGTAGGAGTTGGTGTATTTCTTTACTATATCGAAGACAACAGTGTAAGGATAGAGCTTGTACTTAAATTCACAATACTTATACCTGTAGTCGCTGAAGAAGCTATTATCAAACATGCCATAGTCCTCTTTCTGAGATTTTTTAGGTATGTGCGTTTCTAACTTGCTGTCTTTATTATACAGCCATCCTTCTATCGATTCTATTTTGGAGAACCTGTCGTACTCTTCCCTTACAGCTGCAAAGTGACTTCCTTCTTCGTTCAGCACTGTAACTGCGTAGTGTGTGGTTACATATATCTCACTGGCCGACACTATGCTGATCTCGGTTTTTGTGTCGCGCATCACCGCATTGGCACCAGTCAGCAAAGCCTCCGGTACTTTAGAAAGAGCATAGTCTTCATCGGCTTTCGCAATATTGCAGCACAATGAAGTGATCAACGTAAGTATGGTCAGTTGTTTTTTCATTTTTTCATAGCTTTTTTAAGGACGATCATCTGGTTGTTGTCATCTACTATTTTCTGGAAGAATGTCTTTATTCCTTCATATTGATCAGTTCCGTAAGCAGTGTTATCTACATTGAATGCTGCGTTTACTGTAAGCATGTTCAACTCAGGAACATAAGATGTCATTTTTTTGTAGCTCATCCCGTTCTTGTCAAATTCCAGATTCACCGGTTCGGGAACGTTTTCAGGGGCAATGTTTTCAGGCAGCTGGATATTCAGGTGATAGGAATAGTCAATGCCGTATGGGAACTCAATGATAAGTTGTCGCTTTGCTTCTCTAAATGGATTACTATCGAAGAATTTGACAAAGTTGGCGGGTAGGAAAAAGTCTTTAGTTTTACTGTCAAAGCTGAGGATACATTTTTGTTTGATTACCAGCGGCGCATCAGGATTGGTCTCGTTATCAATACTACTTTCTATAACAGACACGTCCTCAGGAAGGATTTTCCTGAATTCAGTCATTTTCTTTTTTGACTTCTCCTTGTCTTGTGTCCACTCTCTTCTTTTTTCTGCAGACCTTATCATGCCAAGTTTCTGTATGATCTCAACACTGGCTGTACTATCGCCAAAATCAGATATTTTGACACTTGTAATCATTTTTTCCCTAAGCATATCTGTTGTCAGATATATGCCCTTGCCCTTATCGCCCATTATCCAGGAGTAGCCATTATAGTAATGTGGGGATAATGCGCCCAGTGGATTGTTTTTATCAGTAATGTCCAGCAAAATGAGATTGCTATCTACATATACTGCG
Organism: Flavipsychrobacter stenotrophus; assembly: GCA_947371715.1. Lineage (GTDB taxonomy): Bacteria > Bacteroidota > Bacteroidia > Chitinophagales > Chitinophagaceae > Flavipsychrobacter > Flavipsychrobacter stenotropha_C. The sequence continues at coordinate 1,078 of CANBQQ010000230.1, read as the reverse complement.
CAGGCAATAAAGATTATTCTATTGAAGACGGGCATTTTCTCGATTGGAGAAACATGATCGGTTGCACCAAGAATTATCGGTGATGCATCAACACCTGCATCCCTTAACATGGCTACTAACGTAAGATTTAATTCACTGGGAGTCCCCCGCTTATTGCTATAGGCCTCTTTTAAATTGTACCGTCCAATAACGTTATAGTCCGACGCAGTTAGGCGCCATCTTAAAAACTTATAAATGATGGTCGTTTTTTCTACTGCATCCATGTCTCGTGAGATCAATGAATCGAGATCCATTTTGTACAAGCTATGCGCCTCTGTTAGCTTTTCCTTCATTCCGCCAAATCCGGGCCACCATGATTTATTAAGAATGTTCCAGCTATTGTCATACTGTATCATCCTGTCCCATCCACCTGTACCGGTCATTTGCATTTCCAGCCGTTCTAGTTGGTTAACCCTGTTTACTACGTATGATTCTTTTTTTACACCAGGAATATTTCGTCTGATCCAGAATGTTTTCTGACTTTCAGCGTAGTCTCTTTTCACAAAACAAAAACTATCGGTACTGTTTTCTGCATCTCCCTCAAGGTCAAAGCTCTTACTGTTTAATCGGGTATGAGATATGGTAGTAAACTGCACAGACTTAGGGAACGTGATGCTAAATTCGCTTTCCAGTTTCGGATACTGATCCTGGATTTGCCAATTAACAGTTAATTCATTGAAGTAAGATACGATCTCATAGGAGTAGTCTATTATAGATCCCTCTTTAACAGACGGCATGGAAAAACTCATCACGACATTATTGTTTACTATCTTTTTCTTGAGCTTATCGTCTTTCCCTACTTCCGACTCTATTACTTTCTCTCCATCAAGATTGTAGGTTGTGCCTTTGAAATTGCTGCTGCTGTTTCTTGCATCTTGTGAATAGACTACGTGTATGTCGCCCAGGTATGCAGCATCCGATTTGATGATTTTGATGATCATGTGTACCGTTGACTTTTCTGAAAATCCGGACTCAGTCCAGATAATGTGCCTGTAGATATTCTCATGCAGTACTACAGCACTTGCTTCCGTATCTATCG
>CANBQQ010000229.1 GCA_947371715.1 Flavipsychrobacter stenotrophus | reverse complement strand
CCATTTGCCAAGGTGCCGGTATACTCTGCTACAAAGGCGTTCTTCCATTCATTCACATTGTCTCTGCGCTACCTGCTACAGGCAAAAAATATAGAGGTGGTGGAGATTATTCCTCCTGCGCTGAACACAGACCTAGGTGGACCGGGACTGCATGATTCTGCACCGCCTGTGAGCGCATTTATTGAGGGGATATTTGAGCAATTGAAGGCAGGTAAAACAGAACTTACTTTTGGCTTTAGTGAAGCCATGGCCAATGGCAGCCAGGCTGATCTGAAGGGCGCTTTCGGAAGGCTAAACCCATAGTCCACTTAGGAATTTCTGCAATAAAAATGCCCGCAACTTGCGGGCATTTTCTATAAAGTACGTTCAATATCATCATTACATTTTTACAGCCGGACCGGATTGCGGTTTAATTGTGCCGGAAGGCGAAGGGGCGATTGTTTGCGTTTGTACCGCAGGCGGCACTGCAGGTGCTGCAGCTTTCTTCTTGCGACTTTCCTCTGCGTTTACCTGGTCTGCATTTAAAGTGAGATGACTATACAGACTGTCCATGTCATCGGGGTGATTTTTATACCAGGTGAGGCTTTGTCTGAATTGGTCAGGCGTGATCTTATGGTGTGCCAGTATGTCTTTATAGTATTCTGCTAAAGAATCCATGTTCTTTACACCGCCAAAATTGGTATTGTCGCGCGATTTCGTGCTGTAAGATTCAGCAATACTTATGTCGAACATTACCTGCTCCATTTTCACTGGAGGCAGATGTTCACTGTTCTCCTTGTTGCAACTAAAAACAGGGCAGAGCAATGCTACAAACAATACGGATGAAAGGTATTTCGTCATTTCAGGTTGTTATACTTTTGTGCATTCGGTACATCCATAGAGTTCAGTAATGTTATATACTGTCCACGTTCTGACTTGGGGGTTGATGCCAGTAAATGAATGATCTCTTCGCTCTTTGCTGCAAAGAAAAACTGCATGAGCATAGACGTAGGGTTTTCTCTGTTTACATTGTAAAGCTTCTTTAAGCCAAACAATATGCGGGTTCTTGATTCTGTGGGTTTGGTATACATACTATCCAGCCCTTCGCGATGCATGGAATACCAAAAGCTGCGCATATCTGCAAAGCGGGTATTGAGCAGTTGATCGGCCAGCCAGTAACGGTTGCGGGTTCCTTCAACAGCTTTCCATCCGCTTATAGATTTGCCTTGCTCAGGCGCATTGTTTACCACATTTTGCGCTTTCTTAAAATAGCTTGTTCCACCTTCCAACGCATAGCTATCATAGTCAAGCCCTATTATTATATAAGCATAGTAGCCTAATACGGCAGTAAGATTAGACTGCATGGCATCCACACCACTTACGCGGTTATCATCGAATGAAAGGGCGCCATACTGGGTAAATTTGAATACAAGATCTCTGTCTACATAATTGACCAACGCAGTAGTATAGCCACTGCTATACACCGGCCGCGATGCTTGTATGCTTAGTGTACCGGTATATGCATCCGGGTCACCATTAATTTTATTACCAGTGATGTTGATGAATACAGTTACATCAATTTTTTCGTTAGTTGCGAAATCATCATTGGTCCATTTATGCCCATTCATGAATTCAATTATGCTGCGCTGCATGGTAACAAACACTTCATTGTCTACACCTGTTATCTTGTCATGGTTAATGGTCACCTTACAGTTAAGCTCTTGCGCGGTTGCTGCAAGGCTTATAAGGGTCATGATCAATATACTAAACAGTCTTCTCAGCATGTCTTAATTTTAAAATATGGTTCACTATTGCCGCGGCGGCGTCTTTTTTGCTGAGCAACGGCAGGCTTTCGGGATCGGCATTACGGGTGAGCAATGTGATCTTATTGGTATCATGCCCAAAACCTGCCCCTTCATCTCTCAATGAATTGAGCACGATCATGTCAGCATTCTTAGCTTCCAGTTTTTTCTTGCCATGCTCCAGCTCATTTGTAGTCTCCAGCGCAAACCCTACTAACGTTTGGGATGGTGTTTTTATTTTACCCAGCGACAGTAATGTATCTTCTGTTTTTGTCAGTGATATAGATAAGCCTGCATCAGCTTTTTTTATTTTTTCTGTTGCCATCTGCTCCGGGCGATAATCTGCCACTGCGGCTGCCAACACAGCAATATCGGCTTGCGCAAATGCCTTATTACTTTCTATGTATAATTCACTAGCACTTTCTATGCGAACAGTGCGCACCTGCGGGTGCAATGTTTTTTCGTGAGATGGGCCTAATACAAGGGTTACTTCAGCTCCCCTGTCGGCCAGTTCTTCGGCAATAGCAATGCCCATTTTGCCGGTAGAGAAGTTGCCGATAAAACGGACAGGATCAATTCGTTCATAAGTAGGCCCTGCGGTTACTAATGCCTTCCTTCCTTTCAGCGGCTTTGGGGCATAAAGAAAATCAGATAAGAATGTAACGATATCCTCAGGCTCAGCCATGCGACCTTCGCCAACCAAGCCACTCGCCAGTTCACCATGCCCAACGGGAATGATGTGATTGCCGTATGATCGTATTCTTTTTAGGTTACTCTGTGTTGACGTATGTATCCACATGTCTTCATCCATCGCCGGGGCAACAAATACCGAGCAGCGGGCAGACAGGTAAACGGCACAGACCAGATTGTCGCACAGCCCGTTGGCCAGTTTGGCCAGACTGTTGGCGCTGCAGGGAGCTATCACCATAGCATCGGCCCAAAGGCCCAGCTCCACATGATTGTTCCATGTACTACCGTCGCTGACATCACTAAGTACGGGATGCCTGGATACCGTAGCCAGAGAAAGCGGACTCACAAAGTCTGCTGCGGCTCTTGTTGTCAAGACTTTCACCTCTGCCCCTGCTTTTACAAGCAAACGCACTAGTTGTGGGGTCTTATAGGCAGCGATGCTGCCTGTAACCGCCAATACGATCTTTTTTCCTGCTAAAGACATAACTTACAATATGCAAGGTACTAAAAGATAATAGTAGATCGTATTTTGTAGACGCAAGCGTTCAATTGGTTTAACATAAGAGTTTACATCACTCCTTGCAGCTACATTAGTTAGCATCTCTTTTTCTTAGTTTGTGCCGGCTCTTTCCCTTGTTTTTTCGACGTATCAAATGGATTGCTCGACGGAGAACGGTGTGGAGACACTGAGTCCTGCCCCATTATTTGTTTGCCTACCGTCGGTTTCTTTTTAGTAACCTGAGCATTAACACCCATAGATATGCAAAGTGCCATTGTTATGGCTAATATTATCTTTTTCATGGCTTCCTATTTTATTAGTATACAATGAAATATAAAAAATATGCCAACTGAAAGATGGCGTGAATGTCAATAGGCGAGACGAATGTGCTTAATAGCACCTGAGTAAATAATACCACAAAATGGCTATTGAATATCAATGTCGTATTTGGCAAGTAGTCCCGGTATGCCGTCCATCGAGAATTTTGCCTTTTTGATCCGGTTAAGTTCAGGGTCAAGCGAATAGTTATAGGCAGTTCTTAGATCAGCTTTTTCCAGAATGGTCTTATTAAAGCTCGTATTGAATAGATCGCAATTTGTAAAAACTGCTTCTGTAAGATCGGTCTCTTCAAAGTCTGCTTCTTTTATTGAGCAGCCGCTAAATACAGCCTTCTTCATTTTCTTTTGAAAGAAAGATGCGTAATCCAGTTGGCAATCTGCAAAGTGAACGGAAAAGAGAAAGTCGCTGCAAACATGGAAATTGAGCCCTATTAGTTTGCAGGAAGTGAATTGAACTCCCTTTATACCTGTATTGTTTAAAATTGCCTGTGAGAAATTGCACCCGTTAAAAGTGCAATCAATAAGATCGGTATTCTTAAAGTCGCAGTTTGTAAAGTTACAGTTGATGAATTCGCAGTTTGTATATTCATTGCCTGCGAGCGATTGGTCTGTAAAGTCTCGGTTTTCTATGGTTGCATTTTCAATGTAGCTATTCATTGTGTGTGCTTTCTTTTATGACAAAAGTATCAATAAATACCAGCTGGCGATAATGTAGAAGAGCAGGCCCACGAGCCTGCTCTTCTACATTATCCATTATGCCTGTCAATTATCTCTTACTGGCAGTTGCCGTTTGCTTTTGCGCATAATTTACTTTGATCATAGACCTGCAGCATTTCGACAGTTCATCGAACAAAGCAATATTCTCGGTTCCGCCGAAATCATGAAATTTATCGATCTCCAGCTCTTTGCAAATTATCTTAGCCATTTCTTTAGCCTTACGGCTATCACCAGCCAATACTACCTGAGCGGGTTTACCCCCGAAAAGAGGCTTGAATAGCTGTTCATGGTTGTATAGGCTCAATAGCTTTACAATGTGCTCTGAGCCGGTAATAGCATTGATAGCACCAACTGTATTGATATTGGTTGTATTGCCATTTGGTACATTTACTGTAAGGTCAATGATCACCTTTCTTCTTACATCCCCAAGCCAATAAGCTACTTCACGTACATCGCTTGCGGGTGTGCATATCATAATAAAATCTGCTGCTGCCGCCGCATCTTCAATACTGCAATACTGTATGTGGTTGTTATTGCCCGACATTGATGAACTGCCAACCATTTCTCGTTCGGTATTAGCCATGAATACCCTGTGACCTACATTTGTAAATGCACTGGAAAGCGCATGACTCATTTTGGTGTTGCCGATAATTGCAATGTTCAATGATACGTAAGATCTGTACTCCATCATCCTCAGATTTAGTTGGTATAAAAAAATATTTTTATGAGAGGACAATTATTTATTACTCTGGAACTTTTGGTTAGTAGGCATAACCAGAACCAAAGGGTAAAAAATGATCGCGTTTTCGAGGCGAGAAAGGAAGTATTTGTACAAATGTAGCAATTGAAATTGCAAAAAAAACATGGCCAAAATCAGCATTTACGGAACAAAAAACTGTTTTAGGATACTGGAAAATGGCAATGAATTAGCAGGTATATTTTTATGCATATAAAAATATATACTGCATTTTTATAAATCTATTTAAGCCAATAAAATTGGGGTAAAAGGCCTTTAAAAAGGGGAATATGTGAGCGGTTTAATTGCGCTTAAAAAAAATGAAGCCATTTTTTTCGCCTAAATAGGTCAGTTGCGACATCGCTTTATATTGTTCTGCGTTCTGTATTTTACTTATAAAGTAAGTTGGTCGGTCTACGGCTCCATTCATCAGCCAGGCTTCGTTTATCTTCCCGTTCTTATAATATTCTTTATTGGCAAATAGTGGTTTGCGGGCATAGAAGATATTGGCATAGCTCTTATAGCCCAACGGCAGTATGTATACTTCCTTCCCCTCAAAACTCTTGAAGAACTCTATGGCAGAGCGCTGCGAATAGGCTTCAATTTTTGGTGTAAAGTGTAGTATGGTGACCTGTATGATAACCAGCTGCATCAGGCAAAGTGTGATCATTCCCTTTCTGAAGTCTTTTTTCATCATCGCAATGGCAGCACAGGCAGCAATGATGTACAGCGCACCCCATATACATTCAACATAACTCCAGTGCACATCTGCGGCAAGGTTGGCTACTGCAAACGGGTCTTCTATAAGTGGAATGATGGCCTGTTTGTTGATGCCAACTACTGGTAGCAGTAAAAGCACCAGTCCCCATATGCAGGCAGTTGCAATGAGTGTGATCTTCACGCCTTTCTTCATCTTCATACCTTCATAGGTAAGCCGGTATAGTTGCACGGCTGCCAGGTAGGTAAGCGGGAAATAACAAAGCGAAGAGTAGTGGACTATCTTGGTCT
>CANBQQ010000228.1 GCA_947371715.1 Flavipsychrobacter stenotrophus | reverse complement strand
AGGTCAATGCTCTTTCCCGCAGTTGAAAATGCCAGTCCCGATGCACCTATCCCATACGGGCTGCCCTTCTTTACATAATTAAAACTGTCCAGGGCAATTTCTGCATTCCGGGCAAAAAAGAATGTACTTGTATCCAGGCCTTTGCCGGTTTCCAGTTTCCAGTCAGATAACAGCACTTTTCCTCCTTTTATCCAAAGTGAATAGTCGCTGGTATCACTTACGTAATGATAGGTAACTATTGGGTTCAGGATATCTATCTTACCAGCCGAGATCATTTCGATCGCAGCCTTTTTTGTGCTCGTGTCTTTCCCCGTCAGGCTGTCGAGGGGTTTTGGTGCGCCATCTATCAGTATCGTGGGAGAGTTTATAATAATATACTTACAATCAAACGAACTGTTAGACGCAAGATTCTCCCATTCTATTCCCGCAATGTGTATTTCAGTGATGGCTACAGATAATAGTTTTGCAGGGAGTCTGTTGTTTTGCTTCAAAAAGTCACGTCTTACCGAATCGGGTGCAAAGCGCACATTCTTCAATGTTACCGTCCTCGTCAATACGTTTATACTAATATCCCCGAGCGATACATTGTACAGGCTATCAGTATTTTTCGCAACAAGGGATGGCAGCTGCTGCCTGATAATGTTCTTGTAATGATAAGAAACCCAAAACGAAAATATGCCTGTCGCAGCAAGCAATAAGCCTGTTATCCATAGGCCTATATGTAGGCTTTTTCGCTTATTTTTTAGCATTGCTAATAGCTTTAAAATTTCATGCCAACAGGATATTGTTCAATGATCCCCGTTAAATGATGTCCAATTCTAAAATCTATTGACTGATCTTGATAATAGCGTTTTACTGTTTTTAAGAACCTTTAACTATACTTCGGCCAATTCCAATTGCTAAAACAATAGCTTTGTTTCAGAAAGATCATAAATGCCGGAAATAGAAATTACAGAGATACGCGCAAACCTTTTGCCTAAATACAAGGCTTTTATGCGGGAGGGATTGAATAGAGACGAAGAACACTTTGGTATTACTGCTCATGATGACGAGCATGCCGCATTCCCCACCGAGGGCACCGAAGACAGCTTTACACTTGCTGCCTATTCTGGTGATAATTTGGCTGGTGTGGTCAGTTTTCGTCGCGATGGGAAAGACAGGGAGAAGTTACGTCATAAAGGTGATCTTTTCAGAATGTATGTAAGCCGCAAATACCGAGGTAAGGGTATTTCCAGCTTACTAATAGAGCATCTTCTCGAACGCGTAAAACAACTGAAAGATATTGAACAGATCACTTTATTTGTCATTGCAGAAAACACAGTTGCCCGCAGTTTGTATGAAAAATATGGTTTCAAAACATATGGAATCGAGCCCAACGCCATAAAGTGGAAGGGTAAATATTTTGGTAAAGAATTGATGGTCAAAATGATGGGTGATCTGTAAATAAATACTCCAGCTGGTCTCTTTTTAACTAAATCAAATAGGAAATAGGCAAAGGTTTTTTCTACCTTTGCGCTCATAAAAAGCACTTGTTATGAAATTTTTTATAGATACGGCTAATCTTGACCAGATCAGGGAAGCAAATGAACTGGGAATATTAGACGGTGTAACTACCAATCCTACTCTTATGGCCAAAGAAGGCATCAAGGGTACAGAAGCCATTGCAAAGCATTATCTTACTATCTGCGAAATGGTAGATGGTCCGGTTAGCGCTGAAGTTTTGGGCACTACATTCGAAGGAATGGTGGAAGAAGGTAAGAAACTGGCTGCTATTCACAAGAACATTGTTGTGAAGATACCAATGACAAAAGACGGTATCAAAGCTATCAAGTGGTTCACAGACAACGATATCCAGACAAACTGCACATTGGTATTTTCTGCGGGTCAGGCTATATTGGCTGCAAAGGCAGGTGCTACCTATGTATCTCCTTTCATAGGCCGTATCGATGACAGCAGCTGGGATGGCGTTCAATTGATAGAGCAGATCGTAAAGATCTACATGGCACAGGGCTTTATGACTGAGGTGCTTGCTGCATCTATTCGTACTCCATTACACATTGTACGTTGTGCAGAAGCCGGTGCCGATGTTTGCACTTGCCCGTTACCTTCTATCCTTGGTTTATTAAAGCATCCGCTTACTGATCTGGGACTAGCTCAGTTCCTGAACGATGCTAAGTCAATGCAGTAATTAGATACAAATTGATATTCCCGGCTGCTTCAGCCGGGAATATTTTTTATTAATAAAGCCTGTTTCTTCTCTAATCTCATCATCTACATGGGCGCCAAACGTACTATTGCTTTTCTGCTGCTTTTAGCCGGCCTTTCGGCAGTGTCGGGTTTCCTGATGTCTAATATGTCATGGATAGGAAGAATTGGTATCAACCTCATACACAAAGAATACAAGTTCCTCAAAGTATGGTGGCAAGGTGCACTTGCTGTATATGTGGCTTTACTGTTGCTGTTTGTTGTTCAATATATTATCCAGACACGCACTCATTTTGTTGTAGGTAAGCTACTGCACGTTTTATGCTTTGCGGCCGCTATCGGTGGTCTTTACTTTACATTCAGCGATTTTTCTAATGACATCACCCATCGCATGCTCCGCGATGTATTTCATGTGGGAGCCTATCTCTTTTGGGTGGGGTGGATGTTGATCTCTGCTTTCTTTTTGGCTATAAGAAGGTCAATAATTACAAATTCAGATAATAAGGAGCCAGCAGCTTAGTAAATACTTCGGTATAGCTGCCGTTATTTTCCTGAATGACAAGTGTCTGTGATCGTGTTGTCTCTGGTGGCGTATTACTTATTATGATCACTTTTCTCTTTACAGTTGCATTGTCCCTGTGTTTTACCGACAAGGTGTTTATTACATGCCAGCCGCTACCGGTTACAAGTTCTTCCCACATATTTGATTCAGGCACGGGAAGCAATATTGATGCCGTTCCATTGTCGGAAAGATTATTCTTTATTGCATCAAATAGATTTTCATAGGTAAGCGTTACAGTATGTCTTGCTTTATTTTTAGCTTCTTTGTCGCTGAGTAAGCTGTTGTTAAAAAATGGCGGGTTACAGATAATCATGTCATACTTATAGCCCGAGTTGAATTCGCTTATGTCGCACGTCAATACGTTTATTCTGTCTGCCCATGGAGATGCTGCGATATTTACCTGTGCCTGTCGTGCAGCATCAATGTCTATTTCTGCAGCATCTATGATTACTTCGTTGCTTTTTTGGGCGATCATCAGGCTGAGTAGCCCTGTTCCTGTTCCAATATCCAACACGCGTTTTACGTTGTTGGTTACCGGTGTCCAGGCCCCCTGTATGCAGGCATCTGTTGTTACTTTCATCGCACACCCTTCCTGCGATATTCGAAATTGTTTGAAGTCGAAATATGAATTGCCTACCCCCATGTTGCTCGCGCGCTTGGACTCACCGATAGGTCCGTAAAATCACCTTTCAGAAATTTATAGTAGCCTGTTATGCCTATCATTGCTGCATTGTCTGTGCAATATTCAAATTTGGGTATGTACACTTTCCAGCCATTCTTCTCTCCTGCCTCAAGAAGTGCTTTCCTTAGCCCGCTATTGGCAGATACTCCTCCTGCTATACCTACGTGCTTGATATTCTTGGCTTTGGCAGCCTTTGTTAGCTTGTTTATAAGCATCTTAACAATAGTGTATTGAGCTGATGCACAGATGTCATTTAGATTTTTTTCAGCAAAATCAGGATCTAGTTTTCTTTCTTTTTGCAGGAAGTACAGAATAGATGTTTTCACGCCGCTAAAACTGAAATTATATTCAGGCATTTCACTCAGAGGAAACTTAAACCTGAGTGGGTCTCCCAGTTTTGCGTATTTATCAACTAATGGTCCGCCGGGGTAGGGGAGACCCAGCATTTTAGCTACTTTGTCAAAAGCCTCTCCTGCTGCATCGTCTATCGTTTCGCCCATTATTTCCATATCCAGGTAGTCTTTGCACAGCACTATCTGTGTATGCCCGCCCGAAACGGTAAGACATATAAAAGGAAATGGTGGTTGTTCATCAATAAAGTGGGCCAAAACATGTGCCTGCATGTGATGAACCGCAATTAGCGGCAGGTTTCTTGCCTGCGCAAATGCCTTGGCAAAGCATGCTCCTACCAGCAGGGAACCAATTAAACCGGGGGCTTGGGTGAACGCCACTGCTGTTATTTCTTCATTAACTATTCCGGCATCTTTTATCGCAGCATCTACTACAGGTATTATATTTTGCATGTGTGCCCGCGATGCCAGCTCCGGAACTACTCCTCCGTATCGTTCGTGTACATGCTGCGTTGCTATATGATTACTTAATACTTTGCCATTTTGTATAATAGCGGCACTGGTTTCGTCGCATGATGACTCAATAGCTAGTATGTTTGTTATTTTTTGCATTTGTTAAAGGCGAATAAAAGATAGGCAAAGGTACTCCATTGTTTATCGTTCACCTAAAGCAGAAAAACTATAATTAAAAAATAGATTAATTTAATTTAATTGCATTGAGACTTGTTTATGAAATTAATTTATGTATCTTTGTTTGACTACAAAAGCGGGTTATCGCTTCATTCTTGTAATGGAGAGGAAAGTCCGGACAGTATAAAGTAGCGCGCTACCTAACGGGTAGGCGACTCTGCAAAGGGTTGACAGACAGTGCCACAGAGAATAACCGCCACTCTAAAGAGAGGGTGGTAAGGGTGAAAACGTAGTGTAAGAGACTACGATATGCCTTAGTGATAGGGTGTATGGGTAAACCTTGCGTACTGAAATGCCAAATAAGCAGACGATTGAGGGTCACTTGCCCGATGTTTGTGGGTTGGCAGCTAGAGGTGAAGCGTGAGTTTCATCCCAGATAAATGATAACCATCTTGTTGTAAAAGACAGGATACAGGATCCGGCTTATAGTTTTTGTGGTTTTTTTATAATATTTGACATAGCATATACCCAACAATTGTGGACGTGGAATTGTGATTTAATTGTTAAACATATTGTTTTTCCGAAAACAATAGCTAAATTTGTAGTACCAATATGAGAAAAATGAAGCAAATCCTTATGAAATCGAAGCTGCTTTTATTACCCATTTTAATGTTTTTTGTCTTCACCGTGCTTCCAAATATAGTTTTGGCGCAGTCGGGGTTTGATAATAATACAGGATCGGATACAGGTGGAGTAGATGTGGTTGACGTACCCTTGGATGGTGGTACTGTGATTCTGATAGCCGCGGGTGTATTATTTGGAGTTTACAAATTATACAGGATTGCCCAGGACAGACTAGTTGCAAGTAACTAGTAGTCAGCCTTTTAGGCTATCCAATATAAAAATATCAATGCCAATCAGCAGTAATTATATCGCTGATTGGCATTTTCTATTGTTTGAAGTGAACGTCGATTTTGATTGTTTTATGGCATGGGCTTCTTGACATACAAATAATAAAACTTGGTTGAAATTGATGATTCGGTGAGATATGATTTTTCATCTCACAAAGGATTGTCCTTATGGCTTACGTTATGCCGTATTCCTAATTACTTAGTATTCTTATCTCTACACGCCTGTTCTTCTCCGCATCCTCTTCAGATCGTTCGTAGGCCACAATTGGGTGTTGCTTCCCAAATCCTGCAAACTGCAGGCGCTCCTCATCTATACCTTTGTTTACAAGGTAGCGAAGTATTGCTTTTGCCCTATTTACTGAAAGCAAAAGCTCATTAGTATCAATATCCAGTGCATCAGGTACATCGCCATGTATACAGCATACATGACCTTCTA
>CANBQQ010000227.1 GCA_947371715.1 Flavipsychrobacter stenotrophus | reverse complement strand
TACAAGAGTTTCGTGTCGGCGGCAGAAAAATCTTTTGTAACACAGCCCACGCTCAGCCTGCAGATACAAAAACTGGAAGAGGAACTGGGGGTAAAAATATTTGATCGCAGTAAACATCCTATTGACATTACTGCAATGGGTAAGGTGATCATCGACCAGATCCGTAAGACGCTGGAAGAGTTTGAGCGTATTCACGAGCTGATACAGCAGCAGCAAAATGTTATATCCGGCACATTCAAATTAGCAGTAATACCCACTATTGCGCCTAGTATATTACCTACATTATTGGAGCATTATGCGATCAATTTCCCCGATATCCGGCTCGATGTTACTGAAATGGAAACAAACCGCATCATCACCGCACTTCGCAACAACGAAATTGATGCCGGTTTGCTGAGCACACCATTGGAGCAGAAGGACATTAAAGAATATCCTTTGTATTACGAACCATTTGTTGCCTATCTGCGCAGCGATGATAAGTTGCTGAAGAAGCGTATGATCGAGCCTTCTGATGTAGAACTGGAGCGAATCTGGATGTTGAATGAAGGACACTGTATGCGCAACCAGATCATTGATCTGTGCAGCGACCAGGTACAACGCCTGCAGGCCAAGAGGCCGTTCCGCTATGAGAGCAGCAATGTAGAAACACTGCGCCGCATGGTAGATAAGAATGGCGGATTGACTATTCTCCCTGAAATGGCCACTACAGAATTTGACGAAGACAGAATTGAGAATGTGCGCTACTTCGTAGAGCCGGAACCGGTACGCGAAATTAGCCTCGTAACAAATGATCATTTTGTTCATTTCTCCATACTCCAGTCTATGATGGATGAAATTCTGAAGCTGGTACCTGAAAAGATGAGGGTGCAGAAGAAGAACAGAAAAGTACTTCGTATACAGAGTGCAAGGTTATAAGTAACTATTATTGTAGAGGAGCGGGGTGTTGAAAGCAATTTCAACACCCCGCTCCTTTAGAGCTAAATTGGTCAATTGTATATAAATACAGCTTATAAATTGGGGACTGTGGTGCCCTATAAACCATCTAAGAATCAATTGTTTTGGCTGAATTTCAGGTCAATGTTACCAAATTATTAAGCATTGCTAATGACTTTTAAAGCCAGGAATTTGGGATAGTTTTGCAGGGTATATCAAATTTTGGTTTGAATTATGTCACTCGGTTCTATTTTAAAGATTTTCCTTCCCAAAGACAAGGTATTTTACAATTTGTTTGAGCAGGTAGCTGCTAATCTTGTGCAGATGAGCGATATGTTCAGCGCGGCAATGAAGGAAACTGACTTGTCAAAAAGAGATGCAATTCTCAGAAAGCTGGAAGAAATGGAGCACAAGAATGACGATGTTACCCATGAGATCTTCATTCAATTGGGACAAAACTTCATTACTCCGCTTGATCGTGAAGATATTCACTACCTCGCTACTTCGCTGGATGATATTGCAGATTATATGTGGGGCGCAGGTAAGAGGGTGGTAAACTACCAGATCAATGATACAAATGGTGCATTAGTAGGATTTGCAGAGATCATTGCGAAATCGGTAAGTGCAATAAACGTTGCAGTATTTGCTTTGAGGGAGATGAAAGATCTTTCCGGTATTACCAAATCATGCGTAGCGATCAATAGTCTCGAAAACGACGCTGACGATCTGTTAGACACAACTTTACTTAAATTGTTTTCGTCGCAGATATCTGCAGTAGAACTGATCAAGCAAAAGGATATTTTCCAGATGCTCGAAATTGTCACCGATAAATGCGAAGATGCAGCTAATGTAATTGAGTCCATCATTATTAAATATTCATAAGGCGCTTATGTCAGTATTACTGATCGTTATTATTATACTTGCATTAGGTTTTGACTATATCAATGGATTTCATGATGCAGCTAATTCTATTGCAACTATTGTTTCTACAAAGGTGCTTACTCCATTGCAGGCCGTGATCTGGGCGGCTATTTTTAACTTCGTGGCCTTCTTCATTTTTAAGGATCATGGTGTTGCCAATACTATAGCTAAAACGGTGCAGGACAGTGCTATCACGTTGCCGGTAATTATGTCGGGCCTTATCGCGGCGATCATCTGGAATCTGATCACCTGGTGGTTTGGTATCCCGTCCAGCTCTTCTCATACATTGATAGGTGGTTTTGCCGGTGCAGCTATTGCTCATGCCGGTTTTGGGGCAGTTAATTCTGAGCCTATCATAAAGACGGTTAGCTTCATTTTTCTTGCTCCATTCATAGGTATGATCATGGCGTTCATTATCTCGCTTTGGTTCATCTATTCATTTAGGAAAGGACCGTGGCCCAAGATAGTCTCGCTCATCATTATGACGTTGCTGTCAGTATTTTTGTATTATACGATAGATACTGACCCAACTAAGCTCAAGGGGCTATATGAAAGCCACATATTGAATGTGATACTGGAGGGTAAGAATTTAAAGTGGATACTCCTGGCAACCGTGCTTTTTGCTATCTGCATATTTACTATGATACTCGGATCGTTGAATACTGCAAAAGCTAACGTGTATCTTAAGAAATTTCAGCTTATATCATCTGCTATTTTCAGTATAGGCCATGGTGGTAATGATGCACAAAAAGTAATGGGTATTATTTCTGCTGCGTTGCTTTGTGACCACATGATACCTAGCCTTTCTGCAATGCCGGTATGGGTGCCACTAGCCTGCTATACTGCTATCTCTGTAGGTACTCTGAGCGGCGGTATGAAGATCATTAAGACCATGGGTACACGTATTACAAAGGTTACTCCTTTTGAGGGTGTGGCTGCAGAAACAGCCGGTGCTATCACTTTGTTCCTTACAGAAAACCTCAAGATTCCGGTGAGTACTACGCATACCATTACAGGTGCTATTATAGGTGTTGGTGCTACTAAACGATTGTCTGCAGTACGCTGGGGACTCACCATTAACCTGATGTGGGCCTGGATCATTACTATTCCTATCAGTGCATTAATGGCCGGTATTATTTTCGCAATCGTTAATTTGTTTGTAAAGTAGATATTGAATTTATACCTGAATATAAAACCTCCCAACGGGAGGTTTTTTTTATGTAGCGTAACCTCATTCCTAAACAGGTTTATATATTGGGTTAGTTCATCCGCGATAAATCCGGCGGGTCCTTGCGAGGGGCGAAGCAATCTAGTATCGGAGTGCTTGTAAAGATTGAATACATCTGAAATGGATCCAAAACGAATACGTCACGCTACTAGATTGCTTCGCGAAGGGCTCGCAATGATACACCAGGGCGTTTTCAAAAAGTGGCAGTTTTTCGTAAAAGTGGCAGTTTTGTTGTTGGTTTTTTGGCTGAAATGATTTGTGGGGGCGGGTTATAAGGGATTTTAACAAATTGCCACATGCTGCCACTTTCTGCCACTTTCTGCCACATGTTGCCACTTTTTTCGTGGAAAGTGGCAGCTTTTTGTCGGAAGCGAGACGCTTCCGGTTAGGCGGACGAAGGGAGACCCTTCGACCAGCATGCGGTTGTGTTGTTGCAGGGCTGAAGATGTTCAGCCCTTACGTTTGTGGGTGTGATTGGGTTCATAAATGTCAAAGAACATCAGGCAAAGTGCCTGTTTGGGGTGTAAATTAATGTGTGTTTTTGTTGTCAGCAAATAAACATATCCACATTTTTGTGGATAACGTGGTTTAAGTATTTATGGGTCAATTGGTTAGGTGAGGCTATTTGAAGTTGTGTTATTTTTTGGGGGCGGTGGAGCTGAGCTATGCGTCAGCGAGGGCTGACCGGTATAAGATGTGGTGCCGGACGGGGGGGGGTATTATCTTTTTTGACATATCAAATCCCGCTTCATAAAGGCAGGCCAGCAGCTCTTGTTTATTAGATACGGTCAGTTTTTCATAAAGGTGTTTCAGGTGAATGTTTATGGTGCATTCGCAAACATTCAGCTCACCGGCTATTTGTTTTATGGCGTAATGCCGGCATAGCAGGTGCATTACTTCCAGCTCTTTTTGAGAAAATATACAAATGCCCTGTCGGCGTTTACGGTTTTTTAGCATGGCGTTCAGTTGCCGGCTAAGATCTTGCGGATAGCAGCTATATCCATCATGTACTAAGGCCAGGTTTTCCAAAAGCAACTCTTCTCTGTTCGATAGGCTGGTATACCCTTGCGCGCCGTAGTGCATCATCAGCATTAGTGCTACGGGGCTATGCAGCGATGTGAGCACTACTGTTTTCAACTGTGGCCAGTAGGTGCGTATCTGCTGCATAGTGTTGTAGCCGTCTATGCCTTCGGGTCTGGCACCTATTATACACAGGTCGGGGAGGGTGTGGCTTTGCTGCAATTGTTTAATGAGGTCGTTGCCCGATGACGAACGAATGCCGATCTTATAAATACCCGAGGCTTCTAAAAGCCCCGCGATGCCCGCCAGCGTGAGGGCCTGACATGCCATAGCAACGGTGATCATAGTAATAGTTTGTTTTCAGGTAAAAGATTTAGTGCTTTAGAATAGCTAATATATTGTATTTATATGATGCGTGCAAGCGCTGAGGCAATAAAAAATTGTTAATGAAAAAAACAAAAAAACTATAGGAAATAGGGATAGTAAGATTTTGGGTGACCTCTACTTTAGCAGGGTAAAATTATTCACCTAAAAACTTTTAAAATTATGCCGGGTCCAATATTGCCTACCCCCGTCTCATTCGACGAGACCATTCAAAACCTCAAAACGCTGCAGGATTCATTTAAGCCCGATATCTGCACCAACAAAGAGCCGCTTATAGATTTCGCCAAAACGGGTACTCCGCCATTGCTCGATTTTAATATGCCGCAGTCTACTGCGTTCAACTCTTATGGTCGAATAAATGTACCGGTTAAACCGGAATGGTTCAAGCCGTTTACACAAAAGGCACCGGCCAATAACTACTTCAACGTTATACAAAATATGACGGAGCAGCAGGTATTTACCCTTCTTTACCCCGATGTTTCTGCCACTGCGCCATACAATGGCTATTACGCCGGGCAGCCGGCCGATGGTAACTACCTTGCGGCAAGTCAGAGCAATTCTTCAGGGCCTATGACCAAAATGGGCTCGGTATCACAAATGCCTATACAGAACCCCGTGCCGGTAACCGTATTGCCTAACCCCAGGGCAACCACTAACCCTGTAGCCCAGCTGGCCAAGCAGAACCTGCGGCCGGTAAAGGTGAGGAGACTGAACAGTCGTGGCCCCGCTATACAGTACATTGCCAAACCAATAGAGCCTATACCAAGGATAGTAGTAATAGAGGAATACACTACATCTTCTTTTCTGGGCAACTATGGCGCGGGCAAGGTGGTGAAGACCCTGTCGTTGATGCCGGGTGAGCGCACTACTATAAGCGTGCGCACCTATAAGGATATGGTGAGCACCCGCGAGAGTGCACAGAATGTATTGGATAGCATGTCTGATAGCAGTGCCACTGAGCTGGATGACCTCATACAGAAAGAACAAGGCGATATGACATCTACTGCCGATATGAGTGGCGGATCGAGCTCGGCATTCAGCACACACAGCGATGCGCAGAACTCTTCCAAATCATTCAACGTAGGGCTGAACCTCAACTTCCCTGGAGTAGGGGGTATAGGTGGCGGCTATCGCCAAAGCAATACAAGCGCATCAACCAATGCCGATGGCTGGAACAATAATAATAGTTATGGTCATACCAGTGCCAGAAGCTCTAATGTAAATACCATAAACAGCGCGCTCAGTAAGCATGTAATATCGAGCAACAGCAACAGGCAGATCAATGTAAACACCTCCACATCAGAC
>CANBQQ010000226.1 GCA_947371715.1 Flavipsychrobacter stenotrophus | reverse complement strand
CCGATTATCTGCCCGGGATTTACATCAAGATCTATGTTGTTAAGTACAATTTTGTCGCCATATCTCTTACTGAGACCCTTAATTGATATTATTGGTGTCATA
This sequence comes from Flavipsychrobacter stenotrophus, assembly GCA_947371715.1. Classification (GTDB taxonomy): domain Bacteria; phylum Bacteroidota; class Bacteroidia; order Chitinophagales; family Chitinophagaceae; genus Flavipsychrobacter; species Flavipsychrobacter stenotropha_C. The sequence continues at coordinate 5,697 of CANBQQ010000226.1, read as the reverse complement.
ACCTAAAGTCAAAAGTTAGTGTTGGATTGGATTCTCTTTTAAATAATAAAGGTAAGCGATTTGCTTACCTCTAATATATAAAATTACATTTTCATCAACTTGAATGCATGTGTCCATTCTCCTTTCTGTAAACCGGGTATGCACCACAGCATACACAATGGTTCAATGGCACGTGCGCTGGTATCTTTACCCATATCCAGTGTTTCCCAACCCAATTCATCCAGAAGGTCTGTCACCTCTTTTTTAGCACCCATGTTGTTACCACAAATAAACATGCTCGGCTTCTCGGCAAACTTAGGGTCTACCATAAATGCACTACCCACACTATTGAAGGCCTTTACAAAATGGATCTCGGGAAACTGCGTTTGTAGTCTTTCCATCAGCGATTCATCCATTGTGGTAAAGTACTTCAATACACCGTTTTCCGGCGGAGCATCGGCAATAGGGTTCGTTGTATCAATTACTGTTTTTTGCTGCATGTTTTGAGGACCGGCAGCTTCAAGTGCCTCAGCGGCAACTTTACCCTTTACTGCAAGTATCACTATATCCCCGAATTTAGCAGCATCTTCAAACGACCCTACATGGCCGTGTTGTCCGGCTTCGTCTTTCCAGTTCTTCAATTTATCAGTATCTCTCGTGCCGAGCATTACCTCGTAATTATGATTTAAAAAGCCATAACCCAATACACGTGCTACCTGTCCGGAACCTATGATCCCTATTTTTTTCATGGTTATATTTTTTGGAAAATTAGATGGAAAACATCAATCAAAAAAGCGTGCCCGCATTTTTCTTTCTTATAGAGTTATTGTCATTGCAATAGGAATAGTCAGGGAATTGTGCCTACTGCATCCTACTATAAATATTGCTTTAACCACGCTGCAACAACATCCCTCGATTCTATCCACCGTTGTTGATTCCACCCATGCCCGTTACCTATCCATGAGACGTAAATTGACGGGACACCTCTTGCCAGTAATGAATCCTGAAGTTCTACCGATTGCGATGCATAGACAAGTGAATCTGCTGTGCCTTGCATAATAAGGGTAGGCACGGCAGCGGCCAGGTGATAAATTGGGCTGGCGTCATGCCATCTGTTGTCATTATAGGTATAAGGTCCCAGCATGGCTTCAATAAAAGATCCTAATTGACCGTTTACTACATCGCCCCGGGTAAAGTCAACAGGGCCAAAGCAATCTACAACTACCTTTATTCTTCTGTCGCTGTTGTGGGTATAAGCGTATTCTAACGCAAGATGTGCCCCCGAACTACGTCCAAACAGACAGATCTTTGCCGGATTCACTTGCCAGTTTTCAGCATTACTATTGATATGATCAAGCACAGATCCAATATCATCGAGCGCGGCAGGGTAAGGGTATTTGTCAGTTAACCTGTAATTCATAGAAATAACTGCACAATTCCTGGCCGTAAAAAACGTATCCATGCCAAGGTTATTAAAGTCCTCTTTACTCCCTCCCGACCATCCACCACCATGTATGAATACCACCACGCCTGTAGTGTTTATATCCGGGTTTACCGGTAGGGTCAGGTCGAACGATTGTTGATTTGAATCTGGTCCATAAGCCAGTCCGGGAAAAGAATTGAACAGTTTAGCGGCTCTCGCAGGTGCTAATGGCGCTACTATTGCACTTTTATGGTTGCATGAAATGTTAAAAAAGATGAAATAGCATAGAATAATTGCTGTAAACTGTCTCATCGCGAGGTTTGGATTATAAACGTTGGTTAAGACTATATATTTTTGAAGGAGACAAAATATTTATTTAGTCAATAGATGCTAATCGTGAATTGATACTTAGGCAAACCCAAAGCTTTTATGTAATCAATTTTTTGTGTTGAGTATCATTGCATTAAATAATTATCAGTCTTCGGCTATAAATTCGTCGTGTTGATCGGGAGAGAAATATGAATAAATCGCTAAAGAAAAACTGGATTAGGCTTACGGGTGACAGAGCGGAGTATTCCATGGAGAATAGGGCGTTCAATTTCATAAGTGTTGTCACTTTTATAACACTGGTATTCATGTTCATATTCGATGTGTTTATCGAACAGTGGACCATGTGCGTCGTTATTGCGGGGCTCGTAATCGTACAATCATTTCTTTATTATAATTCACTTTTTAAAAAGCAATACAAAAAGGAGATCATTGTTTTCGCATTAGTCAGCTATATAGGCGTGCTGATGAATTATTTCAATAATTCCGGCACCTTGGGGCCATCGCTGTTCCTTTTATTCCTTACGCTTCAGTTTTTGCGTACTGTATCTCCGTCTAAGTACAACAGGGTTTGGATAATTGTGCATATTTTGGTGGCCACAATACTGATATGTATTGAATATTCTTACCCGGACCTTGCTCCCAATACCTACTCAAGCCGGTTCGACAGGTATTTTGATATTCTTACAACATTTGTCGCCTGCATTCTTTTTGTACACTTTATTACCGCCTATCTTAAAAGGTATTACACAAATGAGAGAAGAATATCGCAGGAAAGGCTTTCGGCCATCTTAAAACAAAATGAACATATACTGCAACAGAATGCAGAGCTGGAGCGTTTGAATGATGAAAAGAACAAGATGTTCTCTATCATATCACATGACCTCAGATCACCGGTAGATTCTATAAGAGGCTATCTGGAAGTACTGTCCAATAACATCTTAGACCCCGATGAAAAGAAAGAAATAGAGGTAGAGTTATTGGGCCAGGTTAAATATACTTCCGACCTCTTGCAAAATCTCCTGTACTGGTCTAAAACTCAGATGAAGGGTGTAAACGTGAAGCTGGTTCCATTGAAGCTTATTGACATGGTTGATGATGCCCGAAACTTCAAGCTTGCTGGGGCCGCTAAGAAAGAAATAAAAATGACCTATGCGATAAGCAGAGATATTGAGGTAATAGCTGATAAAGACATGCTGAAGATAGTATTGCGTAATCTGGTCATGAATGCTATCAAATTTACCCCTGCCGGCGGAGAAATTGCAATTAAGGCGATCAGGGAAGGTGACTTTGCTGTGATATCTGTAAAAGATACAGGTATCGGCATTCCTGATGCGAAGAAAAAGGAGCTATTCACACTCCGCTCAGGTTCTACTTTTGGCACCAACGACGAGAAGGGTATTGGCCTTGGCCTTGTATTGTGCAAAGAATTTGTTGAGTATCAGAATGGAAAGATATGGTTCGATAGCATTCCCGGCAGCGGCGCTACGTTCTATATTTCCTTACCTCTTTCGAAATTATAATTTCGTAACGCTCTTAACCTCCTGAGTGCCAATTATTACCGATAAATTGTGATAATTCACCGACATACATACGTTACATGTAGTATTCCCTTAGTACTTTTGATAAAAATTATAAACAAAATGAAAGGATTGTATATTTTCCTCGGCATTGTAGTACTGTTAGTATTAATGGGTGGTTGCAGCTATAATGGCATGAACAGCAGCCGCGTAGTAGTAGACCAGAAATGGGCTGATGTACAAAGCAGCTATCAGCGCCGTTCTGACCTCATACCTAACCTCGTAGAAGTGGTAAAGGGAGTAGCTGATTTCGAAAAGACTACATTGACTCAGGTTATTGAAGCAAGAGCTAGTGCCTCTTCTATTAAGGTAGATCCTAAAGATCTTACTCCTGAAAAACTAAAAGAATTCCAGGCTTCACAGGGCCAGTTGAGCCAGGCTTTAGGCCGTCTAATGGTGGTGTCTGAGCAATATCCTCAGTTGAAGGCCAACGAAAACTTCAAGCAGTTACAGGATCAGCTGGAAGGAACTGAAAACAGGATCAAAACAGCGCGCGATGCATTCAATGAGGCTGTAACGGGTTATAACATCCAGGTGACATCCTTCCCTAAGAATTTGTTGGCAGGCATGTTTGGCTTCAAAGAAAGAGCTATGTTTCAGGCAGACCCTGCAGCACAGAGCGCTCCAAAGGTTAAATTCTAATTATTCTCTAAGTAATCAATTGGTTATATGTTTTCATTATTCAGAAAGAAGGCTTTGCTGGACAAGCAGGCGCAGAAAAGAATAGAGGCCACCATTAGCGAGGCCGAAAGCAAAACCAGTGGTGAAATACGAGTCTTCATTGAAGCTAAGTGCAATACAGCCGATCCCATGGACAGGACAAAAGAGGTCTTTGCTCAATTGGAAATGCATAAAACAGTTGCGCGAAATGCAATATTGGTTTATGTGGCCATGGAGGATAAGAAGTTTGCCCTTTACGGAGACAAGGTGATATATGAACTGGCGGGTGGTGCACTCTTTTGGGAGAAAGCCGCCGCAAGGCTTACAGGGCACCTCAGGAAAAATGAAATAACAGACGGATTATGTAATTGTATTATGGAACTGGGTACAGCGCTTGCAGCTCAATTCCCGGCAGATCCCGATACGAAGAAAAATGAGCTGTCAGACGAAATAGTATTTGGTAAATGAAGAACATGATCAACAAATCGGTAGTCCGTTTACTGGTACTAATAGTTGCATTCCTGGTTACAGGGTTTAGTGTTATGGCTGAGGATAAGGTTTATCCCGATAAGCCAAACCCCGAAAGACTGGTCAATGACTTCGCCCATGTACTGAATGCAGGCCAGATAAATGATCTGGAAAATAAGCTGGTAGATTTTGCTAATACAACATCTACCCAGATAACTATCGTGACCATCTCCAATCTTGGCGGACACGATATCTCTGAATACTCTGTTCACCTGTTCAATGAATGGGGTCTCGGACAAGCCGGAAAGAACAATGGTGTACTGATACTCCTTACACTTGATGACGGCTACGGCAAAAAACGCGAGTGGACTACAGTAGGTAAAGGACTGCAAGGCGTACTTACCGACGCCAAAACCGGCCAGATATTCAGAAATGAAATGGTGCCTGCTTTTAAGGTAAATGACTATTACACAGGCCTTGCAAAAGGCGCAGATGCCATTATAGCAGTTACAAAAGGTGAATATAGCGCCGATGGTAGTGAACCGCACAAACGCAAGAAATCGGGTAGAGGATTCATCATTGTTATTATCATCTTCGGCGTTATGATCCTGGCTACCCGCAACAGGCGTGGTGGCGGTGGCGGACGCGGCGGTGGTGGTGGTTTCGGCGACTTGGCCACAGGCCTTTTACTCGGTAGCATGCTGAATGGTGGACGCGGCGGCGGAGGTGGATTCGGTGGTGGAGACAGCGGTGGCGGTTTCGGAGGCTTTGGCGGTGGCAGCACCGATGGCGGTGGCGCCGGCGGAAGCTGGTAACAGTTGACCAGGCCATTAGACAAACGCTTGAAATGATACTAACTAAAATGGCTACCTGAAGGGTAGCCATTTTACTTTTAGACTATTCAATGTTCATTATAATACCAATTATACAGCAAAGTACGGCACGCATCATGTCATTGCCCCTTTAGGCCAATGGCATGGACTTAGTGATTTTAGAACCCTGAAAGGCACTGCCAATAAGTTGAAAATTAGTGTAAATGAATAGCTCTGAAAGAGCGCCCTCAATAGCGTAGGGCGTTAGCCCTACGTCAGAAACCACCACAACACATAAGCTCTGAAGGAGCGCAAGCAGTATAAGAGAACTCCCAACTATTTGGTCGCAACAATTGTAGCTGTGCCTGTTTTTTGATGTCTAATCGGCATAAAGCTATTTTTTATGTGTATCAACCACTCTCTTATTTTGAAGGTGGTAAATTATTGA
>CANBQQ010000225.1 GCA_947371715.1 Flavipsychrobacter stenotrophus | reverse complement strand
GCTTCATGTTCAGTCAGTTTCTTAGTATCAAAATCGCGTACTATGAATTTCACTACCGCTGTCTCCAGTTCACCCGTTATAGATGTTGGATGCACAAAACCCTGCATACCCTCGGTAGCCTCAGGGCACCATTCGGTATCGGGCAGCATACTTACAAATGCAGATGCCGCTTTGATTGCACTTACCATCTTGCCCTTGGCATAACCAGGGTGTGCACTCACGCCATGAAAAGTAACTACAGCCGCATCGGCAGAGAATGATTCGCCTTCCAGGTGGCCTCTTTCGCCGCCATCAAGGGTGTAGCCAAAATCGGCACCCAGTTTCTTCATGTCTATTGCAGCCACGCCACGACCTACTTCTTCATCGGGCGTAAACAGCACGCGTATCTTGCCATGCTTTACTTCGGGGTTGTTCATCAGGTAGTGCGCAAGATCCATAATAATGGCCACACCCGCCTTGTCATCGGCACCCAACAGGGTAAGTCCCGACGCGGTGATGATATCATCACCAATGCGCTCCTTAAGGTAAGGATGGTCTTTGGTACTTACTACTATAGTATGATCATCGGGCAGGGTGATATCCTTACCATCATAATTCTTGTGTAAAATTGGCTTTACCCCATCACCGCTGCAATCGGGCGCAGTATCAACGTGAGAGCAGAAACAAAGCACCGGTACATTCTTATCTGTATTAGCAGGAATGGTAGCATATACATAGCCATGCTCATCCAGCTCAGCATCTGCCAGACCTATTTCCAGCAGTTCCTTTACCAGTATGCGGCTCAGGTCTTTCTGCTTTTCGGTAGATGGTTGTGACGGAGACATCGGATCGCTCTGGGTATCTACCTGCACATATCTCATAAAACGCTCTGCGGCGGTGTGGTTGTAATTTGCTAAGGCCATTTGTATGTTTGAGTGGCAAAAATAGGTAACTTGTAAGTGAAAAGTAAATACTGAAAAGTAAAAAGTATCCGGCCATAGATATGGCACAGCTCAAAGGTGTGCCATATCTTGTGCTTCTATTTCAATTAAAACACATCCCATGAATTCCATCTGGCTCAATAAAGACGACCTGAAAGAGATAGTGACCGTAACATTCACACTGTTTGCGGTGATAGACATATTGGGATCGCTGCCCGTAATTATCGGAATCAAAAAGAAGATGGGCGATATCAATGCGCTGCTGGCCACAGCGGTATCGGGCGGGCTGATGTTGGCATTCTTTCTTATAGGTGAACAGATGCTGCAATTTATGGGGCTGGATATCAAATCCTTCGCCATAGCGGGTTCTATAGTTATCTTCATCCTGGGGCTGGAAATGGTATTAGGGCTGGATATATTCAAGCATGATGAAAATGCAAAGACCAGCACATTGGTGCCAGTCGCCTTTCCGCTCATAGCAGGCTCGGGTACATTGACCACCGTTATGTCGCTAAAGGCCGCCTACGAGTCTTACAACATACTTATAGCTATTCTTATTAATCTCATCATTGTGTTTATAACCCTTCGTTCTGTCAACTTCCTGGAGCGCATGTTAGGGCCATCGGGCATAGCGGTTATCCGTAAATTCTTTGGGGTAATATTATTGGCTATTGCTGTAAAAATATTCAGGAGTAATTTGGGGGTGATGCATATATAGTTAATGGCTGAATTGCGTAATGGCTTAATGGCTCAATAATGTTCTTAAAGATTGAATGTGGTGAATGCGGCAATGCCTGGTATAATTGTCAGGAAATAATAATAAATGAAAATGATGCTGAAGGCATCACATGTCTATAGCAAACCAAGTAAATAACTGGAGACGATGCCGAAGGTATCGAACGTCTAAATAAGCAACCTAGATGAAGAATATTTTTAAGTACATAATTGTAGCCATGTTATTCACCACACCTTCCTGTGCACAAAAATCAATAAGAATTCCGGGTGCCTTTGTGGAGACAACGCCACCTCTCGTCCCCAGCAATGAATGGCAATTATTAAATGCCAGCAACAAGGAATTCAGGGTAAGGAACTTTGAAGGGTCGTTGAAAATAGATAGAACAACCGAAATAAACTGGAGCCTGCTCGACATACCCGGAGGTAGATTAAAGGGTGTGGACCACGGCGAGTTTGGTGGGTCACTAACCTTTACCCCCAACGAAAATTTCCAACAACCTATCGAGATAAAAGAAGGTCATATAAGGTTTGTATTTAACTTTCATAATAAGGTCTATTTCATAGAAGGCCATACCCACATGGGTTTCATAGGTGGCGCATTGTATGAACTTACCAGAACCGATGGCATCTTTGGCTATAAAAAACTACTCGATTTTGAAGATGCCCCCGAAGCGCTTACCATATACAAAGACCAATTGCTGATAGCAGGATACCAGAGCTTTTACACCGTTAAAAATCCCAAAACGGAAATCATCTTAAAAAAAACCTTCTGGACCGGCCTCTACCCCAACTCTATAGCCGCATTTGATGATCAGAATGTGTTTATAGGTATGCGCGGGGGGATTGTGAAGCTGGATTTGACTGAGGATAGGGTTGTGTTTTATAAGAATGATTAAGAAACAAACTACAACTATGAATAATCGCACACTAACCCTAGTGCTTATATTCCTCGGCCTGACTTGGAACACACAAGAGTTATCCGCAAAGGAACCCGGTGAGGTTATATTGACCATTACCCCTAATGGCTGGGAGCGTTACCTTGATTTTGACTCTAACGAAAATGACAGTTATAGGTATTTAAAATTGATAGGTGAAATAAAGAACGTCTCGAAAGACACGATTAGTTTTTGTTATGTAGACGGGGTAACTACTCAGATTTTCCAAATCGACAACAACAGGGTGTGGTTCAGACGCGGCTGGCGTATTAATGATAAGTATGTGCGATCATTAATCAGATTAGCCCCTGAAGAAACTACTACGTTCAATTTTTTCATTGACTGCCGCACAGTCATACAACCCGAGACTTTTCATATTGATTTTTTGTGAACATTGCCATTAGAGGAAAACGGGAAGCTCGTTGAAGGGCATTTTACCCAACGAGAGCCATTCAAAACAATAGAGAGTAACACCCTTACAGTATCTAGTACGACCATCATAAAGTAAAATTAGTATGCAGCATCCCACAATAAAACAACGCTTCACTAATGCCCTCATCTTTGGGGTAGGCTATGTTATTGTGTTCCTGTTTTTTATACCTTCTTTTACTGATGGCAGCCATACATCGGTTACCTTTGCCTTTATGTCGGTATGGGTTGTGGTTGTAGCGGCTATCCTGTATCTGGTCTCAACATTAGTGCTGCACTACACAGATGTTACAAGATATTTGCTTGTGCATGCGGTGCTGCTATTTATAGCTGCAGAAATTGCCGTATTGATAGTTGGTGACAGGCTACCCATTTTTGGCCTGCTCGAAAAGTATATTTATAGCCATCGACCTTACACCTATATTGGTGATACCCGACTGGATGCTGAATTGGCTATCTTCAGGCAGAAATACGACTTTGCATTTTCTATGGCGGGGCTGTGGGCTGCGATGCTGGTGGTTATTGTTCGCCTGGCCATTCCCAAAGTGTCTAAATACCTTGCTGCACCATGAAAAAACTGATTTTGCTTACGCTTCCTATCATTACACTATGCACATCTTTTATGAGTCCGCATATACACGAACCAAATGTGCAATTAACGGTGAGCTACGCCGGCTCATGGTCAGATACATACTATGGGAGCTATGATTCTTACCATGCATCTATCATCAACAGAGGATCAGATACCGTTTATTTTATTAACGCCACATGCAGCTATGTTGAAGCATTTACCACCGACAGTAAAAAGGCAGGTGTACTGAATAGAAACAGCTGTTATAAAAATGGCATCCGCTGTTATTCAATAGCTCCGGGTGGCTCTCATGAATACAATATCGATGTCAGGCCGCTGCCAGGCATTGATGACTCAACTACATTCAGGATTGGCTTTATTTGGGTTGAACCTGTTGTTGGGCAGGATAATATTACCAGCTTTCGGGAAAAGGTAAAAAGTAAGAGTGGTAATATTATATGGAGCGACCGGATGAAATGGCATTAAACCAGCAACGGCAACACTCAATTATTTCACAGGCTTATCCTCTTCTTCCGGCGCATTGCGAATTTCAATGTACCCATCCCTCACACCATCAATGCGGCTATTAGGGTCGTCTTTTACAGCCTGCATCACTGCCTCGCGAAACATGTCTTTATCCGTAACAGTAAGTATTGCTGTCTTGCCTTGCAGCTTGAAATTATAATATCGTTTTACTGGGTCAGTTGCGCTGATAGATACTTTGCCTACGTATACTTTACCATCTGCCAGTATGGTTACTTCATAGCTACCCCACTGTAGTCCGAAAGCCTGGTAAAGGCCATATTTATTGGTATTCGCCATTGCGGGAGTAAGCTTGCCAACAACCTTTACACCCGCATTTTTTACCGGTTTATTGTTGGCATCAGTTACCTGTCCTGATAGGATGAAACCTTGCTGCGCCAATGAAGGGAAGGCATAAGCGCAAATAAGTAATACAAGTAACAATGACCTTTTCATGGTGTGCGATTTTAGAGCTTTATCAAACTACATTGTAACAACTATCGCTTTCTATTCTTTCGTCCGTCAACTCTGTCTGTGCTTCCCTGCATTTTATTCAGAGCAGTCTCCATAAAAACATCTTTGTCGGTCTTGGTCAGTTCGGCATTTTTACCATTTACGCGGAAATTGTAAAAGCGCTTCTTCGGGTCTGTAGGTGCTATATCCAGCTTGGCCAGGCAATGCGTACTATCTACTTTAATGATCACTTCATACTTACCGGCAGGTACCGCTGCCGTAAAATACAGACCATCATCATTGGTGGTGGCAAAGCCCATGCTTTCTGTGCCTACAGCCTGCACCAGTGCTTTCTTCAGCGGTTTGTTATTCTTGTCTACTACCCTGCCGGATATAATAAAGCCCTGGGCAAATGAGGTTTGTCCGAGGGCTGTAAAGACCAATATGAATAGCAAAACTTTGCGCATTTGTAGCATTTGCACAAAGGTACAAAAGAAAGGTATACTATTTTTTATCTATAAATTCGTCGGTAAAGTGGCGGGTGCCTTTCTCTTGTGCAAACTTACCTGCGTTGTAGCTGGCCGACTGATTGCGGGGTATAGACAGGCTGCTCCAATCGTTATTGCTGCAAAGCTTGGCTATATACACTATCTGCCCTACATGATAGCTGTAGTGGGCTATCTGCCTGTTTATGGCTTCCAGTATGGTATGCCCTTCATTGCGGATGTAGATGATCTTGTCCAGGTCGTTGTCAGTGATACTGTCCAATGCATTGAACAGGCATTGCCAGCCTTCTTCCCATTTGGCCATTAAGGCTTCCCTGCCCTTTACATCATTGTCAAACTCAGCGTCGCGCTGGCGCCATGGCTTTTCTCCGTCGGTGGTCAGGAAGTCGGTCCAGCGGCTCATCATATTGCCCCACAGGTGTTTCACCACCATGGATGCACTGTTGCTGTCTTCGTTCGACTGCCAGTTCAATGCTTCATCGCTCATCTGGGCCATCGCTTTTTCGCCCAGCTGTTTGTACATTTTAAATTGCCTGTTGGCTGATTGTAAATAGTTCATGATTGGTTGTTTTAGTATATAGTAATTAGTACATAGTAGATAGACGGCATCATTAACGTATGAAAGCTTATTACCCGGTTATTACTACTATCCTGTATGTTACATGTTATGCCCCCGCTAGGTGGTCACCGCTTTGTAGCAACAATAGAGCCCTTTTTCGTTTGCGAGCCGTAGGTTCGCAAACGATAG
>CANBQQ010000224.1 GCA_947371715.1 Flavipsychrobacter stenotrophus | reverse complement strand
CCAACCCGGCCAACCATGTTGTAAATCTGTCTCTACCCGGCAAACAATTCTCTATAGATCTATATGAACCTACTGGTCGTTTAATATATCACATTGCTAATTGCGATGGAAGCACCTCCGTTGATTGCAATTCATTTGCACCCGGCATTTATCTCGTCAATATAACCACAGACAACAAAAAGGTTATCCGGAGTAAGTTGATAGTGGAATAATACCCTACATAGATGATTTCTGGTCTGGGGGGTTATTAAATATCTTACTTTGCTGCTCACCTGGCAAACCGGTTATCGCTATAAGAAGTCCACAAATTGCAATCAATATTACATTCCTCAAAAGCAATCCTTTATAAAACGGGCTATTGCCTTTTCTCGCTTGTCGTACAAGAATGATTATGCTGCTTACAATTAAACCAAAGCATGCCTGAATAAGCATGATCAGCGATCCCGGCCAGGACATTATTTTGAATAAAATAGACATCACTGCGGTAGAGTACGCAAAACCAATAGCTATCGTCCCAATGATCCGTATTGAGGTGATCCCAGCGTAGTTCTCCTTTTTAAAGATACCGGTAAACGAGATGTTATTAAACAACCAAAATGAAAGGTAAAAATAAAAACTGCTCAAGATCAACCCAGCGGAAAACGGATAGAATCCATGTCGACTGATGGTCATCTTAATGCCGGCTGCTAACAAAAATAACACCCACAATATTTGCTCTGCTCTTTTCATAAAATGATAGTTTAACGCAAAATACAAAAAGGGATGGCTATTGCCATCCCTTTGATCTATAAATTATGTCGCTAATTACTTTTCTATTGCAGCGATCACCTCTGGTGCATCCGGCGTTACATTGCTCATCCACACATTTACCAGGTTGCCTTTTTCATCTATCAGGTATTTCTGGAAATTCCACTTTACTTCAGAATCCTGGAAGTTGTTGTATTTCTTTTTGGTCAGCCAAAGGTATATAGGATCTATGTTCTCTCCTTTTACAGATATCTTGGCTGCCATAGGGAAAGAAACACCATAGTTCTTTGTGCAGAATGATTCTATCTCGGCATTTGTACCCGGCTCCTGTGCGCCAAAGTTGTTGGCAGGGAAGCCCACTATTACCAGTTTACCGCTATACTTTTTATACAGCTTTTCCAGCGCTTCATACTGTGGCGTATAACCACACTTAGATGCGGTATTGACGATGAGTATTTTCTTGCCTTTATATTTAGCAAAGTCTATCTGCCCGCCGCTCAGATCTTCCACTTTAAAATTGTAGATACTCTTCGGTACGTCCTTTGGTGCAGGAGTGAAGAAAAACGACATAAGTAACATTAGTTTTACAAACATGATCTGAAAATTTATGTCACAAATCTAAGGGAAAAAGACAATAGGTATGAGATACACACTATTGGAAAAACAAATAGGCCCCTTAGTAATACCTGCCTGAGCTAAGGTACTCACTTACATACTCTTTCACTCCTTCTTCAAGTGTATAGAAAGGATGATGGTACCCTGCAGCCAATAGCTTGGCCATATCCGCTTCAGTAAAGTACTGGTACTTGTCACGTATGTCTATCGGCGTATCTATGTACTGAATATTTTCCGGCAGATGCATTGTCGAGAATATCGACTTTACCAGATCTTTAAAGGTGCGCGCCGTACCCGTACCGGTATTATAAAGCCCGCTGGCAGGCTTTGTCTGCATGAGCCAGGTACAGATCTGTACCACGTCTTTCACGTAAATGAAGTCACGTATCTGCTCACCGTCTTTATAATGAGGATTATGAGAGCGGAATAACTTTGCCTCACCGGTCTTGCTGATCTGGTTAAACGCGTGCATGACCACAGAGCCCATTCTACCTTTATGGTATTCATTAGGTCCGTAAACATTAAAGAACTTTAGCCCTGCCCAAAAAGGAGGATGATGCTTTTGTTCCAACGCCCAGATATCAAATTCGTTTTTAGAAACACCGTAAGGATTAAGAGGATGTAGCTCACCGGGTATCTGGTGATCATCTTTATATCCATGCTCACCACCACCATAGGTGGCTGCCGATGATGCGTAAACTAATGGTATATTGTAACGCACACACCATTCCCACACCCTGATAGAATAGTCAAGGTTCCATTTCTTATGCACCGCATAATTCATTTCTGTGGTATCTGTGCGGGCACCCAGGTGGAATATGCACTTAACATATCCCGGGTGTGCTTCCTCCCAGTCAAAAAAATCTTCCCTGTGTATCTTATGCAGGTATTTCTTATGTTCCAGGTTATGCAACTTCTCTTCCTTACCAAAATCGTCAACCAATATCAGGTTGTTATAACCCTGACTGTTGAGAAACCCTGTAAGATAGCTACCGATAAAACCAGCTGCACCCGTTACTACAATAACATCATTTACCTGCATGGATATGGTAGGCTATTGCCTTATTTATGCTCCGGAGCGGTTTCTTTACCAGCTTCAGCCTTAGGTTGGTCTTTATTTTCTGTCTTAGCCTCTTTTGCAGCTTCGCCCTCTGTAGTAGCTGCCTGTGCAGGCTGCCCACCGTGCTCTTCAGCTGCACCTTCATGCTTAGCTTCATGAGCCTTTTCACCATGCATTTCTGTAGCTTCAGCCTTTCCTTCGTGACCTTCTTCGCTCTTCATCACATTGATGAAGTTAAGAGCCGCGACGAACAGACCAACAAGGATAACTACCAGCCAAAACGAAGATTTGAAAGAAACGATCGATTTATTCCTTTCAGAATTTGCGTCATTATGTGTTTCGTGTGCCATATACTTTTTTGTAATCGTGCAAATTTAACCTTTTGCCTCCATTTTCCTAAATCTCTTCAAAAAAAAGGAGTCAGTGATTATATTATAGAAATAAAGATGAAAATCATATTTTCAGAGAAAATGAACAATAAACCTTTCTGCTATTAGAAGTGGTGGGGTGTCATGATCATATGTAATGTATCTATCTGGAAATTGTGGGTAGTGTTGACAAACTTAATGATGACGTTGGCGTCAATTATTGTGTCATTACTGATGATAGATCCATTGCTTGCAGGCTTAATGGTAACATGCTCATACCACATATTGAAGTCACGCAATGTATCCAGCTTGAAATTATGTGAGTTCAGGGTATCGAGTGTGCAAAGAAGGTCATTATAAGAAGCATTACCCAGAAAATTGTCCATAAAGAACGTAGTAGGAGTAGCTGTTTTCTTAATAAACACTGTGTAAACTGAATCCTGGCCTATCTTCTTTGATGAGTCACTACCTATCACTGTCTGGCGTACATCCCATGTTCCGAAAAACTTGTTGACGGCTGCAATGCCGCAGTTAGTTCCCTCAAACCCCGACGGGCATTTACAGCGGCCGGCTTTGCAATAACCATTATTCAGGCACACAACGCCATTACACGCAGGGCTGCTGCCCACCTTGGTACACGAAACGTAAGCTACTGATAACAAACAAAATATGGCACTAAATGCTGCGATAATAATACTGCCTCTCCTACTTAGCATGGCATAAATTTAGATAAAGTTTTTAATTTTTTAATAGCAATCCGTGTTTTTTTGGATTTGATCGGATTATTAGCCGACTTTGAGGCCTTACTTTTTAACTGAAAGTTATATTTCCTGGCGATCTTCCGGAGTTTATCCAATAGTTACAATCCATCATATTTAAACATTCTTCAGCTCGCTAACCAGATCCTGCAGTACTTTTTTCGCATCGCCAAACAACATAGATGTTTTTGGTCTGAAGAACAATTCGTTTTCGATACCCGCATAACCGGGCTTCATGCTACGCTTGTTTACGATAACGTGGTCTGCTTTTTCTACTTCAAGTATTGGCATTCCATAAATAGGGCTACTTGGGTCATCTTTTGCCGCTGGGTTTACTACGTCATTGGCGCCAAGAATCATTACCACATTTACCCCGCCCATCTGGTCATTGGCATCTTCCATCTCCAATAGTTTCTCGTAAGGCACATCGGCTTCTGCCAGCAATACGTTCATATGTCCAGGCATACGGCCCGCTACCGGGTGTATACCATAACTAACTTCCACTCCCTTTTCTGTAAGCACTTTTTCCAATTCATGGCAAGTATGCTGGGCCTGCGCTACCGCAAGTCCATAGCCCGGTATGATCATCACTTTTTGCGCATAGGCCATTAATACTGCCGTATCATTAAGTGATATTTCTTTTGCATTACCCTGCTCTTTATTGCCGCCGGGTCCTGCTGCACCTGGCTTGGCACCAAATGAACCGATCAATACGTTCATGAGTGAGCGGTTCATGGCCTTACACATAAGAATGGTAAGTATGGTACCCGCTGAGCCTACTAATATACCACCGGTAAGCATTACCGGGTTATTATAAAGGAAGCCACCAAATGCAGCTGCAACGCCGGTAAAGGAGTTAAGCAAGGATATTACCACCGGCATATCTGCACCGCCTATAGGCATAACGAACAGTATACCGTACAGCGCCGCGAAACCAAGGATCGCATAAAACACCGCATGATTGCCTGTATAACCACCAACTACCATTGCGGAAAGGAATATAACTGCACCGAAAATGGCAAAATTGATCACCTGTCCACCGGGAATTGTTCTGTCCTTAATGCGACCGTTCAACTTACCCCATGCGATCATACTACCAGCAAATGATACTGTACCGATGATCATACCTAATACTATGATCAGTAACTTGCCTGGTGCAGGAGCAAGGTCACCATTATACTCTATTAGGGATATCAGCATAGCGCAGGCACCACCCATACCATTAAACAGGCTCACCATTTCGGGCATGGCCGTCATCTGCACCTTCTTAGCGGCCATGGTTCCTACTACAGTACCTATTACCAGTGCGGCAAATATCCACCCGTAGTTGTGCAGCCCTTCGCCATTGTGGTTCTTGTAAAGAAAAATGGTAGTGAAGATGGATAGCGTCATACCTACGGCTGCTATCATATTTCCTTTTCTTGCTGTGTCGGGATGAGACAGCATCTTTAAACCCATAATAAAGGTGATGGACCCTATCAGGTAAGAAAGTAAAAGGAATGGATTAGTACTCAGTAATTCTTGAAATTGTTCCATTAGTTATAATTATGAACAGGAATGAATAAGTTGATGAAACGTTGATTATTTCTTCTTTTTCTTGCCGAACATCTCCAGCATACGGTCTGTAACCACAAATCCACCCACTACATTCAGCGTACCCAGCACCACCGCGAGGAACCCAAGGATCAGCGACAGAATATCGCCTTCATGCGCTTCGCCCATTACTATGATAGCACCAATGATTACTACTCCATGTATGGCATTGGCGCCACTCATAAGGGGAGTGTGCAATACGGCCGGCACCCTCGATATCACTTCTATTCCTAAAAATATAGACAATATCACTATCGTTATCAGGTGATAATTGCTGTTAAAAAACGCAAGCATTTGTTCTATCATTGGAATTAAATTTTACTGATTAGTTTGATTGATTTCTATTGCCGTGAACTGCAATCACATGTCCGAGTAACGATCACGACTTATACTACCTTCTAGCTTGCGACTGTAAGCAATGCGCCTACGCGGTCGTTTACAATTTTGCCTTCGCTGGTAATACATGTACCCTTAACAATGTCGTCTTCAAAGTTCAGATTGATCCCACCTTCTTTGTTGATGATGAGCTTGGCAAAGTTGAGTACGTTCTTACTGTATAGCTTGCTGGCATCTGCCGGAGTAGTGGCAGCCAATGCCGAATTACCAATGATGGTAACACCATTATACATGACTGCTTTATCATTCTGCGTCAGTTCAGTATTACCACCTGTTACGGATGCAAGGTCT
>CANBQQ010000223.1 GCA_947371715.1 Flavipsychrobacter stenotrophus | reverse complement strand
TCGCTTCTGTCGTCTATTGTAGCGCGTATGTCTTCAGACCTTAATGCCGCAATAACGCTTTCAGCGTATTCGTTGTATTTATCGCTGATAGGCAAAACCTTTACCTGCAGCGGTGCCAGCCAGAAAGGCAGGTTACCTGCGCAATGCTCCAGTAATACTGCTATGAAACGCTCCATAGAACCGAATGGCGCACGGTGTATCATTACAGGGCGCTTACGGGTATTGTCGCTGTCTACATATTCCAGTTCAAAGCGTTCAGGCAGGTTATAATCTACCTGTATGGTACCCAGCTGCCATTTACGGCCCAGGGCATCCTTCACCATAAAGTCGAGCTTAGGGCCATAGAATGCGGCTTCGCCGTACTCTGTAACAGTCTTCAGGCCCTTTTCTGCGGCTGCTTCAATGATCGCATTCTCAGAAGTTTCCCAGTTTTCTTCGCTGCCTATATACTTACTGCGGTCTTCCTGATCGCGCAGAGATATCTGTGCAGTATATTCTGTGAAGCCAAGTGATTCGAATACGAACAGTACCAGGTCAATTACTTTTTTGAATTCATCTTTTACCTGCTCAGGTGTGCAGAACAAGTGGGCATCATCTTGAGTAAAGCCACGAACACGGGTAAGGCCGTGCAACTCGCCACTCTGCTCATAACGGTACACTGTACCAAACTCAGCAAGACGGTAAGGAAGGTCTTTATAAGACTTAGGTGACGATTTGTATATCTCGCAGTGGTGCGGGCAGTTCATTGGTTTCAGCATGAATTCTTCACCTTCCTGCGGAGTAGTGATCGGTCGGAAACTATCCTTGCCATATTTCTCCCAGTGGCCTGAAGTTACATACAATTGCTTGCTACCTATGTGTGGAGTGATAACCGGAAGATAACCGGTTTCCAACTGCGCTTTCTGTAAAAACTGCTGCAATCTTTCGCGAAGCATAGCACCGTTAGGCAGCCATAACGCTAAACCGCTACCAACTTTTTCTGAGAAGGTAAACAATTCCAGCTCCTTGCCCAACTTGCGGTGGTCGCGCTTCTTGGCTTCTTCCATCAGCAATATATACTCATCCAGTTCCTTCTGGTTAGGATAAGTAACACCGTAGATACGGGTAAGCATTTTGTTCTTTTCATTACCTCTCCAATATGCACCGGCAATGTTGGTAAGCTTAACAGCTTTAATGAAACCGGTGTTAGGGATGTGCGGTCCACGGCACAGATCGGTAAAGCCACCTTGTGTGTAGAAGGTAATGCTGCCATCATCCAGACCGTCGATCAATTCCAGTTTGTATTGGTCCTGTTTTTCGGTGAAGTAGCTTACTGCATCAGCCTTAGATACGTCTTTACGAACGTACTCAGACTTGGTGCCTGCCAATTCCTTCATCTTATTTTCGATCTTCTTCAGATCTTCTTCTGTAATGCTGCGATCGCCCAGGTCTATATCATAATAGAAGCCTGTTTCGATGGCGGGGCCAATACCGAGCTTTACACCCGGGTAAATAGCTTCCAATGCCTCAGCCATAAGGTGAGCAGAAGAGTGCCAGAAGGTAGATTTACCTTCTTTGTTATCCCATGTCAATAATTTCAGCGTAGCATTGGAATTAATGGGGCGGGAAGCATCCCATACTTCGCCATTAACTTCTGCCGCCAGCACCTTACGCGCCAGGCCTTCACTTATTGATTTTGCTATATCTCCCGCTGAAACGCCTGCTTCATATTCGCGTACCGCGCCATCGGGTAAAGTAATTTGTATCATAAAAATTGTGCTTATAAAGGTTGCAAAGGTACGAACTATATGAGGGTGAAAAAATCCTCTTATAAAAAAACCACCGGCGCAGGGCTGGTGGTTTTCCTGTCGCTTATTATATTTTTAATGGCCGTATGTGACGTTGAATATGAACGTATCGGGACGCAATATCGGCGTTGTCCAATGCGCTAAAGTAGTATCGTTGTACTGGCCTATCAATGAGTATTCTATTGTAAATGAAGTTTCAGACACATTACTTAACTTACCATTTCTGATATCTTTTACATGCGATACTGCAGTATCATAGCGGGCGCTATAATTGTTTGGGCCTGCTGCGTCAGGATAAATTATCTGGGCTACAGAATCTATGATCTTATATGCATTGAAGAAATCGAAATTGGCATCGTTGTTTTTGATGACGTAGTTAAAGCCAACAGAATCCGGATCGCCTGCATCAGAGCGCTTGCTATTGTTGTACACAAAAGCATAGCCCGAAGAATCGAAACGAATTTCATCATCACGCAGGTATTGTTTCCTGAGGTTAGGATAATAGGTCTGCGCTGCTTTTACGCCATTCGGGCCTCTCATTGTAACTGTGCCCGATGTAATGTGCCATCTTCCCGTTCGAAGCATCGTAATAACGTCTAACTGAGGGTCAGGAGTCTTATTACAGGCAATTAAAATTGAAAATAAGGCCAATAAGAGCAGTAGCGATCTTCTCATATACTAAAATAAGTTTCTTGTAATTTGAAGCATAAAGCTACTAAATATATTGATGATGCAAAAAAAGAGCACTTATATGTCGTCCGGGCAGGGTAATGGTATATGCAGCGTGCTAAAATCTTTACAAAATCATAAGAACATTAAATACCTTGCATACACTATTTTAGTACCATGAAAATCTTCACCTCAGCACAGATAAGGGAATGCGATGAGCAAACCATAAAAGTATCCGGTATCCGCTCAATAGATCTGATGGAGCGGGCTGCGAATAAGTGTGCTGACTGGCTGAAGGCAAGTTTCCCTAAGGAGACATTATTCATAATACTCTGCGGGCCGGGGAACAATGGAGGCGATGGGCTGGCAATAGCCCGGATGCTGCATTTGCGGTCATACGGTGTAAAGGCATTTCTGTTGAATTTTGGCAATGAACTATCTGCCGACTGCGCTACCAATTTTCAGAAACTGAAGCAGGTAAATGAGCAGCTGGTTACAGTAGTAGAGCCGGATACTTTTCTGAGCGATCTGCCACCTCATGTGGTGATCATAGATGCTATACTGGGTACAGGTTTGAGCAGGCCTGCATCGGGCTGGGTAGCTGCATTTATTGAGCGGATCAACAAGATGCCCAACCGCAAGCTGGCCATAGATTTACCCAGCGGCATGGCAGCGGATATTGTAAGCGACAGGGATGCTGCTATTTTATATGTACAAGATACCCTGACGTTTCAATTTTATAAGCGCAGTTTTTTACATCCCGAAACCGCACCAGCGGCGGGTAATATACATGTGCTGGATATAAGGCTGGACAAGACTTTTATTGATACCACCCATACCAATTACCGCACGCTGGAGCGGGAAGATATATTGGCGTTTTACAAGCCGAGGAACAGATTTGCTCACAAAGGTACTTATGGTAGTGTACTACTATGTGGTGGTGCGCATGGGAAGACAGGCGCAATAGTGCTGTCATCAAGAGCGGCGTTGCGCAGTGGGGCAGGGTTGGTTAGTGCGCTCGTACCTGAGTCGGGTTACCAGGTCATGCAATCATGTATACCGGAGGCCATGTGCCTGACCAGTGGCCGTGAGGCGGTTGACGCTATACAGAACTGGGATAAGTACACGGCAATAGGCATTGGGCCTGGCATGGGCACAACTTCTGATAGCGTTCGCGCTTTATCTGACTTTCTGGAAGATTGCAAGCAACCGGTGGTACTGGATGCAGATGCATTGAACATAATAGGCAGGCATAGCGACCTGTTGGTTAAATTGCCTAAGAACTCTATTCTTACCCCACACCCGAAAGAATTTGGCCGTTTGTTTGGTGAGAATACCAATAGCATGATACAGGTAGACAATGCCCGGATCCACGCCATGCGGTATAATATAAACATAGTGCTTAAAGGCCATCATACGGCTATCATCAATACAGAAGGCGAATGCTGGTATAATATGACAGGCAATGCAGGCATGGCTACCGGTGGCGCCGGTGATGTGCTCACCGGTATCATTACCGGGCTGCTGGCACAAGGGTATGAGCCACAGGCAGCGGCAATGCTGGGTGTATACCTGCATGGTACAGCCGGTGACCTTGCTGCAAAAGAATTGTCGGAAGAGGCAATGATAGCAGGTGATATCATTGATTATTTAGGGAAGGCATTTTTGTCGTTGCAATAGATATTCCAGCTATGGGTGTTGGTTGTGGAGATTTGACAACTTTTAAAAAGTTGTCAAATCTGAAAATAACAAGGTGTATTGGCGATCACTTTTTGGTTTTCACTTCTGCTTTAATACAGATCGAGCCCCAGCGTAAATCCAATCGATGGCTTTCCCTGGTAAATCCAGTCGCCGGCATTTTTATCAAGAAGATGATCGAAGCCGAAGGCGATTCCGAATGATATTTTGTCCATAGCCACATTTGCAGCGATACCTGATATGAGTGTGACGCCTTCATATTCCAGGTCGAAATGAGGATCTGTGATCACCCATGGATTTATTAATGCGCTACCTAGTCCAACAAATAGACCGCCGCTGTAACCAAAATGTTTTGATGTTTGTTTGTAGATGTTGAGGGGAGTGCGCCTGTATTTTAGTTTATATTCATCAATACGGTAGCCACCAAACAGTGCCCCATTGAAGTTAGTAACCAATTGGTTAGGTATGTTGGCTGTTGCCGGCCTATACTTCAGGGGTATGGTCATCACATCAAAGTCGAAAGAAGGTTTGTAAAAGTTATGTTGCAGCTTTTTGTCTTTAAACCTGCGTTGCATACTGGTATAGTTTACCCTCTTGCTGGTAATGATAGCAGTTGAATCCTTAAATTCCTGAATCGGGAATACTGCAATAGTATCTTCATCTATGTGCAGCACATAGACCTTTTCGCTGGAGAACCTTTTGGTGCTGTATTCGCCGTCGTTAAAATTGTATTTGGCATTCTCCTTCAGCACCAGGCAACTGCTGAACGAGCATATAAGTATAACTGCCGGTAAAAGGTTTTTGAGAAAAGTGTGTATCATTTAAAAGACCAGTGGTAAAAAATAATGCCGGATATGGAACTCGCAGTCAAAAATACGGAAGCAATGCAGAACCAACGGTATATTCGGCCATTCATACCTATTATTTGGGCAATTTTATTAATTTTGAGGAGAAAAGAAATAATATAAACTATAATGCTACAAGGACAACTGATAACACTGGATGAATTTACTATCCAGGAAACGAGGAAATTTCCACAGGCTACGGGTGAACTGTCTTCTTTGCTGCGCGACATAGCACTGGCAGGTAAGATAATTAACAAGCAGGTACGTAAGGCTGGTTTGTCTGATATATTGGGCAAGCAAGGCACATCTAACATACAAGGTGAAGAGCAGATGAAGCTGGATGTGATAGCGGATGAAACGCTGATACATGTTTTAAAGAACAGTACTGACTGCGCGGGTATTGCATCTGAGGAAAATGATGACCACGTTTCTTATGAGGATACCTTCTCAGCCAACTCTAAGTATGTAGTATTATTCGATCCATTGGATGGTTCATCTAATATAGATGTCAACGCATCTATAGGTACTATATTCTCTATTTACCGCCGCGTAAGTGAGTTGGGCAAGCCTTGCACTGAGGCAGATTTTCTGCAGCCGGGCAATATGCTGATGGCCGCAGGTTACATTATCTATGGTTCAAGTACCATGATGGTATATGCTACGAAACTGAGCGTGAACGGTTTTACATTGGAACCGTCGATCGGAGAGTTCTGCTTGTCTCACCCTAACATAAAATGCCCTGAAAATGGTAAGATTTACTCTGTGAACCAGGGTAATATGAATAAGTTCAGCGCAGGGCTGAAGTCGTACCTCGATTTCTGTATGGAGGTCA
>CANBQQ010000222.1 GCA_947371715.1 Flavipsychrobacter stenotrophus | reverse complement strand
TTTAGACCTTCATAGCTCAAAATAAAAGACAGATATAGCATGGAAGTAGTCCCATCATTAGCAGATGCCCAAACCATAGAAGAGATACAAAATTTTAAAGGCAAGTACCCCAAGCAACTGTGGTACCTGTTCCTATCTGAGATGTGGGAGCGTTTTGCATTTTACGGTATGCGGGGCATGCTCACCATTTTTATGGTAGAGAAGTTGCTGCTAAGCGAAAAGGATGCAAATCTGCAGTACGGAGCTACACAGGCATTTGTGTATACGCTGGCATTTGTGGGTGGCCTGTTTGCCGACAAGATTCTCGGCTTCCGTAAGTCTGTGTTCTGGGGTGGAATATTGATGATCATTGGTAGCTTCACCCTGGCGTGTATGCCGCAGGTTGCTCCTCATAACATATTCTACCTAGGTATCAGTTTTACAATTGTAGGTACCGGCTTCTTTAAGCCCAACATCTCCACAATGGTAGGGCGCTTATATAAAACAGGCGATACCCGTAAGGATGCCGGATTTGGATTGTTCTATTCAGGTATCAACATAGGTGCTGTACTAGGTGGCTGGGCTTGTATTCACGTAGCCAATACCTATTCATGGAATGCAGCCTTCTCCCTTGCCGGTATTGTTATGACTATAAGCCTGATCATCTTCTTGTTTACAAAGAGAACATTAGGCCCTATTGGATTGCCACCGGTTTCTGAAAAGGAACAGGCTAATGGCATTACAAAAATAGGCGCTGTTACCATAAAGGACATTATGGTGTATGCAGGATCATTGCTTTCTATTCCTCTTATTCTGATTCTGGTATCAAACTCTCAGTACACCGACTACTTTATGTATACTGTAGGGCCACTTACCCTATTATATATCGTGTACGAGATGTTCAAATACGGTACAGTAGAGCGCCAGAAGTTAATGGCGGCTATGATATTCGTAATCTTCTCCATCTTCTTCTGGGCCTTCTTTGAGCAGGCAGGAGGATCGCTGAGCCTGTTTGCACGTTACAACCTTAACCACCAGATATTGGGTATGACTTTCGACCCTAACGAGGTCAATAACTCATCTAACTCAGTGTTCGTTATCCTTTTCAGCCCACTAGTTGGCCTGCTATGGTTGTGGTTGAGTAAGCGCAAGATAGAGCCTAATACAGTAGTAAAATTTGGTCTGGGCTTCCTGTTTGTAAGTGCCTCCTTTTACATATTTTACTATACCCGCTTCTTTGCAGATGCAGATGGTAAGACGTCACTCAACATATTTACACTCGCCTACCTGGTAACTACTATTGGTGAATTGTGCCTGTCACCAATAGGGCTTTCTATTATGACCTCTTTATCACCCAAGCCTTTGCATGGTGTAATGATGGGTATGTGGTTCCTGGCCAGTGCATATGGACAGTACGCAGCAGGCTTGCTTGGTGCAGGTATGGCTACTGCCAACGATAAGGCACCGTTGATGGAGAAGCTCACTTCTTACACTGAGGGGTACAAACATCTTGCTCTATACGCCTTAATAGCCGGTATCGTACTTATTGCTATTTCGCCGTTGGTGAGGAAACTGATGCATGAGGTACATTAAAAATAAAAAATGAAAACTAAAAAGCTGTGACTGATTATTCTGTCGCAGCTTTTTAGTTTATATCAGGCTATATTTTATGTGGATTAATAAACTTCAAGCCTTTAATATTACCAAAATCCTTTTCATTGTTAGTGATAATTGTCATACCATTTGCTATTGCGGTAGCAGCTATAATCGCATCAGGTGTTTTCACCTTTTTTGCTTTTCTAATACTAACACACGCCGCAACGACTTCAGGAGTTATTTCGAACAACTGACTATCAGAAATAAAATTCTTTACATAGTCTTCTATGAGCAGAGTAGCATTCCAACTAAGTAATTCAATTTGAGTTATTACAGATAGATTTGGTACATTATCAATAACGTCACCCAAAAACTGCAAGCCTGATTTCGGCAACGATCCAGAAAAATAATCAGATACAACATTTGTGTCTATCAGATATCTGTCCATTCGCTTCTCATCTGTTTGATATGGTCATTCAATCTCTGTCCATCCTCTTTACTGATAATTCCTCTGTATTTATCAGATAACTTAGGTTGCACCGTTGCGATATTTTCTTTGATAACTTTTATCAAATGCAACTCCTCCAACTCATGCAATATGCCAAGCGCCCTTTTACTGGTTAGTTGAATAAGCATAGTATCCATTTAGCTAAGTTACGAAAATTGGTATTATTCAAAAAAATAGTCGTGATTTATTAAATGACTGGCGTCATTTAACCGCTTTCTCTTTATTCCTACTTTTACAACACAATTTACCTTATGCCGCACACGCCACATACCGAAAACCACTTCCGTAGCTCAGAGATGGTCACAGATATTGTTATTGGTATGAGCGATGGACTGACGGTGCCGTTTGCACTGGCTGCTGGTCTTAGTGGTGCCGGTATTGGCACACACACGGTCATTACCGCAGGCTTTGCGGAGATAGTAGCAGGATCTATTGCTATGGGACTAGGTGGCTACCTGGCAGGGAAAACTGAGATTGACCACTACAACTCTGAACATGCCCGCGAGGTATGGGAAGTAGATAACCTGCCTGAAAAAGAGAAAGAAGAAGTGCGCGAGATATTTGCCGATATGGGCATGAGTGAGGCCACTCAACATCTTATTGTGGAAGAGATGAGCAAGGATAAAGCCAAGTGGGTAGACTTTATGATGCGTTACGAGTTAGGTCTTGAAAAGCCGGATGTACGTCGTGCACGCAATAGTGCCTTCAACATTGGTATATCATACATTGTGGGCGGCCTCGTTCCACTTACACCCTACTTCTTTACAGATACGCCGTTAGAAGGATTGAAATATTCGGCAGTGATCACAGTGCTTTGCCTGCTTGTATTCGGCTATTTCAAGGCAAAAGTTACCGGTCAAAATCCGTGGGCAGGCGCTGTGCGGGTAGCCATTATAGGTTCCGTTGCTGCGGCGGCGGCATTCCTTATCGCAGGTCTGTTCAACAAGTAATTTTCCAGCGCTTCGGCGGCATTGTTTTTATATAATTATACAAACACACTGCCATGAAAAAGATACTGATCGTTAGCGCGCTCTTACTACTACAGACATTGTCTTCTTCAGCCCAGCATGCAGTAAAGGGCAAGGCACATAAAACTACTGCCCATAAGCCGGCTAAAGCGGTAACCATTAATCCATCAAGAGGTATAGTAGACAACAAGTATTCTTATTATAATACTGAAAGAGGAGGTTACATTTTCTATGACAATGGACGCGAATCATTTGTTCCCTCACTGCCCATAGTTCCTGAAAACAGCTACAACATCAGAACATCAATTCCCCTGGGCAGAAAGCTTGAGCTGGACCTCTACCCTCAGCAACACTACCCTAACTCCAAGCTGGTACACCCCGACCAGAATACTCACTAGCAGTATATTTCAACTCCTATCGCAAAATAGAAAGTTAAATTCTGGCACGCTAATTGTTATTTAACGATTACCAAACAATTTAACCAACTAAACTTTATTGCGATGTCAAAAAAAATGATAGCTGCCCTTGCGGTAGCCTTAACAGGCATTCTTGCGTGCAACAAGAACTACAACAATGCACCAACAACCACCTACTCTTCCATCAAGGAAGCATTCAACGAACAAGCGCCAAAGGCAAAGGTCGTAACCATCAATGCGGCTACAGGCGGCTCATTCAGAGGTAATAGCGGCACCCGCTATGTGTTTCCTGCCAATGCATTCAGAAATAGTGCGGGTGATGTGGTAACCGGTGAAGTACAGGTAGAAGTAAAAGAATTTGTAGACAAGAGCGACATGATGTTCTCGGGAGTGTTACCTGTAACTACAACGCAACCTTTGATATCAGGCGGAGAAACATCGGTAAATGCGACACAGAATGGGCAGGCGCTGACCATGGCTCCGGGCGTTACATTTCAGGCGAACATGCCTCAGGTTCACAATGGCGACACTGCAACAATGGACGTTTTCACAGGTCACAAAGATGCCAATGGCAATGTGGTATGGACACAGAACGCCCCTGCATCAGGCGGTGGTATTGCCTTTAATGGTGACACAACCGTTATCACTAATGACAGCATGGATATGTGCAATGCAGATCGGTTCTTGTCAAGCCCAAACTGGCAGGATTTCACGATAAAATTTACTATGTCTGATGGATCGATCATTCCCAACATGAATGCAAAAGCTGTTTCGGGGTATACACTTTACGACGACTACAATGGTGTTTGGCCAATGTATAACCAAAGTGCGGATAACACTTTCACAGAAGGACATGTACCTGATATTGCCGTACATTTTGTGATAGTAGCCCTTATTAACGGCAAGTTTTATGGTGGCATATTAGGTGCTACACCAGCCACTGGCAGCACTTACAATGTTGTGCTGAAACCAACTACTCCGGCTGCTTTTAAGCTATTGGTAAAAGCACTGTAGTATTAGATACTTATTTCTTGAAAGGATGCCTCAGCGGCATCCTTTTTTTGTGGCTGATAACATCTTACAAAATATCTTAAATAAACATTTAGCACATTTAGTATTAGTTGTATATTACAATGTGATCACTATTAAATAACTAATAATTAATCTTTACAATGAATAAAAAAATACTAACATCTTTGGTCGTATCGGGCACCCTGATAGCCTTTGCTTCGTGTTATAAAAACGACAGAAAAGATCCCACCTACACCTCTATCAGCGATGCTTTTGCATCTTTTGCGCCAAACTCAAAGACCGTTGATATGGACGCTGCGACCGGCGGCTCTTTCAGGGGCAATAGTGGCGCGCGTTATGAATTTCCGGCTAATGCTTTTGTAACAAGGTCAGGCGCAACTGTTGCGGGAACTATAAAAATTGAAGTGAGGGAATACCTTACAAAATCAGACATGTTCTTCTCTGACTTATTGCCAGTTACCGACTCTGAGTCGTTGATTTCTGCTGGGGAAGTATATGTACATGCAACACAGAACGGGCAGGAATTATTTCTTCAGCATGGTGTTGCCTATGCTGTGAATTTGCCACAGAAAGGAACCGTTATTCCAGGCATGTCAGTATTCCATGTATCTGGCGACTCAATAAGAACAATTAATACTGTAGCTACTACTGAGTTAAATGCAAAAGTCAAATGGAGGCCTGTATATCCGGTTACTCCTCTCACCTCTATAATTTATAATGGAGATACTGTTAAAATGTTTAACGACAGTCTTGAGTATGGCAATGCTGATAAGTTTATGTCCAATCCTAATTATCAAACCTTCCAGCTAAGTCTTACAACTTCAGACGGATCTACCCTTCCTGACTGGAACAAAATTGATAATGTTGTTGAAGCACGATGCCTGTATGACGGATTAAACGGTATATGGAGAATGAAATGGTCATCAGATGGCATTATATACGAGCATCACGTCCCCGACATCCCTGTACACTTTGTAGTTACATCCATTGTCGATGGAAGATTCTACGGTGGCATACTCGCAGCCATACCAGTTACCGGCAGCACCTACAATGTCGTCTTACAGCCAACTACCCCATCAGCATTTAAAACACTTATAGACGCACTCTAACCACAACACGCAAATGAAGCAAAAAAAATGCCGTCCCAAATAAATGAGACGGCATTTTTATATGCTTTAGAATATTCAACTTATTTCTTAGCACCCTTTGCAGCAGCAGCAGCGTCAGTTTCAGCCTGGCGCAGAGCACGGGTTGTAACTACAGATGCCATAGGGATACGTGGAGAGTTCAGGATTTCCATGTTCTCTTCCTTTACATCTTCAACACGTACGTTACCAT
>CANBQQ010000221.1 GCA_947371715.1 Flavipsychrobacter stenotrophus | reverse complement strand
AAACCAACCCATAGCACTTTGCCCACCTTGGGGTGATTGCGCAGATACTTAGCAATAGCCTCGCCATTTTCGCAGTGGCGCTGCATGCGTACATGTAGTGTTTTGATACCACGAAGTACCAGCCAGCAATCATGCGGACCCGGTACTGCACCGCAGCTGTTTTGTATAAAACGCAGCTTTTCGTCAAGTGCTGCATCCTTTACTATGAGCGCACCATGCACTACGTCAGAGTGGCCGCCAAGATATTTTGTAGCAGAGTGCAACACTATATCGGCTCCCAGATCCAGCGGGGTCTGCAAATAAGGTGAAGCAAAGGTATTATCACAGATAAGCAGGCAGTTATTAGCCTTAGCTATTTTGCCGCATGCTTCAATGTCTATTACATTCAATAATGGATTAGTTGGTGTTTCGATCCATATCATCTTAGTATTGGCAGTGATGAAATTATTGATGTTCTGTGCATCGTGCATGTCTATGAACTGGAACTTGATACCATAGTTAGCAAATACCTTGGTCATAATGCGGTAAGTACCACCATACAGGTCGTTCGATACGATCACTTCATCACCCGGTTGCAATAATTTCATGACAGCATCGGTTGCTGCCATGCCACTACCAAAAGAAAGGCCATGAGTACCATTCTCTATTGCTGCCAGTGCATTTTGGAGCACAGTACGTGTAGGGTTTTGCGTACGGGCATATTCATACCCTTTATGATCGCCGGGCGCAGCCTGTACATAAGTAGAGGTCTGATAGATGGGAGTCATTATCGCTCCCGTTGTAGGATCTGGAACTACACCAGCATGAATTAACTTAGTATCTAATTTATAATTATTGTCTGCCATAAATGTGTGTTATTGCGGTTGCAAAGGTATTGGTTTGTATGGTATTAAGTAAATGACCACTGTTAGCGGTTTTGTAAAATACAAATGAATATGATCAACTACAAATAAATTCTCCCTTATACTTGAATTGGTGGGCTACGGGATGCTTTGTAATATCAATTGATGCGTGCATAGCTGACTGCCATATTTTTGTATATTTGACCATGACTTTCTTTAGGCCACTCACTATAATTATTGCTTTGCTCTTCGGTACCTTATCTATCCATGCACAGAGCAAAATGCCCAACTACTTTATCAATGCCGACATTGGCTATGCCGTGCAGAAAATGCCCATGCTGGGGGTAGAGTGGTTTTCCATAAAGAACAACCACATGCGCAGCTGGCATGTAGACCTGGAGTACCAGTACCACTACAATGATAAGTTTGGCATTAAGAAAAACAAGTTCGACTTCGTAAGCGTAGGTGTATATCAGGGACCGGGTGTGAAGGTTGGCTATACCTTCTTCACAAAATGGGTAGACAGAAAATGGAAAAACTATTTTTCACCTACACTGGGTGTCAAATATCTCTGGTACGATAAAATGCAGGTGAATACTGACCCTGTCATCCCCAATCCGTCATTCAGGTTGCAGTCTGAAAAGTGCCTTGCGCTTGTTCCTCAGTTCTACATTGGCCAGAAACGCTATTCAAAACACATCTGCTTCGACTACTATATCGGAGCCCAGGCGTCTGTAAAGTTCAGAGATAAAAAAGTTTATTACGAGCAGAATGAGTTTGCCTTAGCTAATCCTAAGGCTCCCTATAATTACTTTCAGATAGCAATGGTACCCAATTTTGTTTTTGGCGTGAAGCTGGGTTACATCAAGCATAAAGAAATAACCAAGAAAGCGGAGGATGATATCAGAGATCAATACCGCAAGAAAAAACACTTTAAGAGCAATAAAAAGACAGGGGTGTTTTTGTTTGGGGACTATTGATCATTATTACCACCACGTCCCGCCAAAATGCACTATTTCCGGAAAATAACCGGACACCGGACAATTGGAATTAGCTATCTTTATATACATGAAAGCAACAATTCTATCTCTATCAATATTTGCTTGCACCATTAGTGCACTCTCGTGCAGCAAAAGCGCAGCCAGCAGCGGCCAAACCTGCAAATGCCGGGGTGGGCTTGGGGGAGGGATGACACAGGGCATGGATAGCCTTTCGCACACCGAGGCTGCATCAAGATGCAGTTCTTATAATGGTGTTGGCAACGATGCATTTTATGATTGTCATTTAGAATAATTTGTATCTTGTATTTTAAAGCTATCGGGAATATGAAAAAGATCTTCTTTATATTATTGCTGCCTGCGGTGGCACAGGCCCAGTCTAAAGCGGACTATGACCGTACCGTAGCCAATTTTCAGAAATATTATAACGGCGGTATGATAGACAGCCTCATCAACATGTATTCTGATACATGGGGAGAACAGAAGAGTAAGCTATGGAGCAAGGAGACCAATGATGATCTCACTAAGAAATACGGAAAGATGACCGGTTATAAGTTCCTGGCCATGGAACCGGAAGATAGCGTGATGATATATAAAGTTACGTTTACGAAATCGACCCATGCCATGGGGGTGTGGCTTCAAAACGATAAGAAAGTGGGCACTTTCAGATTCCACACTTCATCGCCATTTATTGATAAGCAGATGATGAAGGCGAAGTAGGTATCAAATAAAACCCGACCCTTGGTGAGGATGCCGTGCTATTTCTGTTTAATCCACCCAAATTGGTAACCATTTGCCATCACGGGTATTTGGGGATATAAGTCATCTTTGGTATTGGGAATGCCATCGGCACCTACAGAAAACAATAGGTAATGATCGCCAATTCGTTCATAACGGAAATAGCTACTTTTCCTGTCTAAAAATTTCATTTCCATTGGGTCCCAGGCTAGGATCTTCAGAGAGCCTGTGGCAGCCTGTTGCAGACTATCAGGATAAGCTCCATGTTGCATTTTACTGAATTCTACTACTTTCACTAATTCGTTAAGAGATTCCTTCACAGAAGGCTCAAGGCCTGTCTTGTCCGTATGTGTAAGGGTTAGTAAAACAAGCTGCCATATATTAATACTGTAAATGCCATTCCCATAATTCCAAACCTTACATACCATTTGTTTTTGTAGCGTGTAAGACCAATGATCATAACTGTCAGGCCGATAAAAAAGCCGATCATCGGGATAAGGCAAGCTACTGCAAGGGCATATGGCGGTTTAGGTGTCGGGGTAGAGATATTGTTGTTCATAGTATATATAGTTATGTGCAGTAAGACTTTTGCAGCTTCTCATTTTCAAAGATATTTCATTTACAATTTCATTAACGCAGCATCAACGGCTATTTTCTATCTTTGTGTTATATGATAATAAGAGTCATCACATGGATAATAGCTGTGTGGGTTATATATAGCCTGCTGAGCCGTTATGTATTCTCTTTGTTCCGTATCAATGTATCTACCAACGATCAGTTGAAGCAGATGCAGGCGCAACTGAAAGAAATGGATAAGAAAATGAGTAAGAATAACAACACGCCTAAAAAGAGCAAAAGAGAGGGTGATTATATAGATTACGAGGAAATAAAGTAGCTTGCTCACAACAACAATATAATCTATCATCACTTTGGCCAGGTTTTCACTCCATAGTTTTTCGGGTCTTGTAGCGGCGGTTATGCTGCTGGCAGGCACAGCTATAGGGCAGAGCAATGCTCCCCGGCAGATGAAGCCTGAAGATATACCACCCCAATACCGCCCGCCGCACCCTGCGGCTAAAATGGTAGACCGATATTTTCGTATAGACCCCAAGCGGGCTACCGAAGATGTAAATGGCGAAGACGCTTTACTGCGATCAAGAGAATTCAAAAGAATTGATAGTACCTACTACGTAAGCTGGCTCTACGAAGGCGCCTATAAGTACAACCATGCTGCCGACTACCTCGGTTTTAAAAATGCCATATACCCTTTAGCCCATGCGCTTGATCTGCTGGAGAAGGACTATGATAAGGCCTTGCGCGTGCGCACCGATGAGGTACTTACTTACATTCCCGTTTACAAGCTGCAGATAGATTACACGCTTATAGCTAATTACCTGATGAACTGCTACAGCAATACCGATCAGCCCGACCAGGTATTTAAGCTATTGCTCAGGGCAAAGAAGTACAATTTCCAGAACCAGTATTACCTGGATGTGTATGACTACATGGCCTGGACAGTGCACCGTAACAGGTTTTTTACCAGTACTAAGTACAGTTTTTTGCACAACTCTATCGACGAGAACGAGGCCTTGGCTATGCGCTACCTGGATACCGCAATGAGAGTGATAGCCCGCAATAAGCCGCTGAATGAAAAATTTCAGCCCAATGTAGAGCGAGGCGAAAAGATGAGTGTGTACCACTACAGGAACATGCTGTATAGCTATGCTTTCCAACAGGATTCTGCAGAGCATTACTTCGGACTGATGCGCGATGCAGGCAGATTGCCACATAACAACTATGCTACTTTCAAGGCAGTAAGCGGTGATTTTAAAACGGCAGAAGCAGAATACAAAATAGCCTCACAGATAGACAATGGCGACAAGCGCCTGCAGGAATGGGCTTACTACACTACTATACTTGATATATACAAGTCTAAGCCACGCGAAGGCATTCAGTTGGCTAAAGACATGATAAAGGCCGCCGGCACCACGCCCGGTTATGGCTGGTATAACATTGCGCTGGCTCGCTGTCTGCTCTACGACGGGCAGGTGACAGAGGCACAGAAATATATAGACAGGGCAGCTGACTTTAAAGAAACGCATATTGGCACTACACTTGGACAAAGCCACTATGAGTTTAGCGTGCAGTTACTGAAACTGATAGCGAAGGAACGCGAATGGAGCATGCAGCAGTTTGAACACAACAACTGGTGGTACAATCCCGCTGTGCTGTTTGCTATGTCGGGCAAGGTGTCTGAGCGTTATATGCAGCAGTTCCTTATCATCAACCAGTTTGCTCAAAACCCCGAGCGCGACAGGGTTATCTATAAGTTATTCTCTAACGAGAGCACTGTGTCGTGGGACGAGATCTGGTACCTGATACACGATTATAGCACACAGTACTTTGTAAAACGTTTTGAGCATGAGGCGCAGACCGATTCCCGCAAGTACATCCGTAAATATTTCAAACTTTTCAGCGCACGGTTAAAAATTAAACAAGGCAAGTATAAAGAGGCGAAAAACGAATTGGATGCTTTACTCCGCACTGGCGAAATAGAACCTGAATATGAGAAGATGTTTACCGCAAGGCTCTACCAGGCAGAAGCAGAGGTGTGCAAAGAACTGAAATATACCGAAGAGCTGAATGACTGGATGTACAAGCTGTATATGACCTATCCGCAACTGGTGCCCTTCAGTAGTGTACCTATGAATATGACACTACATGTTAGCGGGAATGCAGATAATACCGTAGTGGAAAAGCTAAAGGGTTGTAACATCAACTGGATCACAAACAGCAGTGTCCCAGCCGCCAATGCCTACATTTCTTTTTCCGGCACCGGCGATAAAAAGACCATTACCTATTATGTTGTTGACCGCAATGGCAACTACATTGTACAGAAACAAGGCTTTTCGTGGAGAAAAGCTGATGAAGCGGGTCAAGCGCTTGCTTACCGTCTGTTCGACATAGGCAGTAAGATGCCCGATGGAGAGAAATAAGGATGCGATGTATCCTCTTTAGTTTGTCTATCTTTAATACATGGAATTTCTCGCCGGACTTGTCAGTTTTTACCTGCTCACATGGGGCGTTTCCTTTTTTGCTTTTCACGATGCACTTGCCGGCAAGATGCAGGGCATATTGGCCCTGGGTATCATGTTTGTAATAGTGGGCATTATGCACTTTGTAATGGCAAAGAAATTTGAAGATGCCATACCTCGCAACTGGCCCTATAAAAAGGCCATGAATTACATAAGCGGATTAGCAGAGATAGCAGGTGGAGTAGGCGTA
>CANBQQ010000220.1 GCA_947371715.1 Flavipsychrobacter stenotrophus | reverse complement strand
GCTAAGGATCAGTACAACTGCTGCAATCTGTTTGATTATTGTCTTCATAATTGATGCTGTTAGCAAACAAAAATAGGTG
Organism: Flavipsychrobacter stenotrophus; assembly: GCA_947371715.1. GTDB lineage: Bacteria > Bacteroidota > Bacteroidia > Chitinophagales > Chitinophagaceae > Flavipsychrobacter > Flavipsychrobacter stenotropha_C. Next base: position 5,808 of record CANBQQ010000220.1, on the reverse strand, counting down.
CTTGTCTACCCACAGATTGTCGGCTATATTACATATACGATATTACTCACGATAAATATTTGTCAGCAATAATCTGAGCTACGCATTGCATAGGTAGTAGTAATATTATAATTTGCCCTTAAATGCACCAATAAACCATCATTTATGAAGAAATATTTGAATCTACTTTTTTGTTTTTTCGTTACAGCAGTATCGCACGGTTTTGCGCAGACCGATACAGTTTTTCTTAACGAAAAATGGAAAACAACAGACAAAAGAACTGCTGCTTATTTCAGAATTATGAAAAAGCTTCCCAGCGGGTCGTTCGACGTGGCTGATTATTATGCCGACACAAGAACGCTTCAGATGACAGGACGCTTTAAAGATACCGGCCTTCGAATAGAGAATGGATATTTTACTTATTTCGATAAAGCGGGTAATAAGATACAGGAAGGATCTTATGATCTCTCGTTCATTGATGGCAAATGGAAGTATTACTATGCGGGAGGCGAGCAATTAAAGCGGTACGTGGAATATGAACGAGGTATAAAGAAAGGTGTTCTTAGGTTTTATGACTCCGTTTCTCATAAATTATTTTTTGAGGAACATTATGAGCATGGGCAAAGACATGGCCTGTCTACTCACTACTATAGAGGTACGGATCGGCTGGAATCAACCACCATGTGCAAATATGACAAACTAAACGGACTTTCGACCAGGTACGATTCCCTGACCCAAAGAAAGCTAAGTGAAGGATATTATAAAAATAACAAACAAACGGGAACATGGCATTATTTCAGGTGGGAAGGACATACATGGGGTGAACTGGAGCCTGATATGGATGTCTTTCTTACTTATGAAAATGGCTTTTTAAATGGTCCGGCTGACTACTTTGACGCCTATGGCACTAAACGTAAAAGCGGGACATTTATAGATGGGAAAAAAGAAGGTGTATGGCAGCAATACAACGCCAATGGAAGGATGATCATCTATGAAAATTATGTAGATAACGAAAGAAACGGGCACGCAATGTACTTTGACAGGAATGGTAAAAAAGCAAGTGAAGGTGATTATTGCAACGATAGGCAATGCGGCAGATGGAAGTACTATAAAGGCAGGACACATGCCGCAAATATTGCAACCTATGACAATGGAATAGAAACCGGCCGATATGAAATCTATCATCCAAAGTTTCACTCGTTGGTCGCTTTTGGAAATGTAATTGAAGGCCAGTACGTTGGAATGTGGGTCATATATTATCCAAATTCCCATGATACCCAGATGATAAAAAATTACAACAAAAGTGTACTAGATGGATATATTGCATATTTCGATTCGGCCACTCAAAACAAAATTATAGAAGGAAATTATCAAAACAACAAGAAGACCGGCACATGGTATGACTGGTGGCCAAAACGGTTTGACACTATATCCGTAAGAGAATATAGAACCGATAGCAACATTTATATTGAGCAGAACTATGATTCTGTAACACATGAGATCGTTGAAAAAGGCCTTATGGTCGGTGCTGAGGTAAAAGATAGCACGTGGGTATATTACTTCAAACATTCGCGTAAAATCAGATCTGCGATAACCTATGTAAATAACCTTGCCAATGGACCATATTTCGAATATGATTCGTTAACTGAAAAACCAACAGTTAGTGGTTATTTTCTGGGAGAAAAAAAGGCAGGGACATGGAATTACTATTTCCCGGGCTCTAACAAGATATGCCAACAAGAAAATTATAGGAATGGTGTACTGAGCGGCCATGCGGTTTACTATTACGCAAATAATCGAAAAAGAAGCGAGGGCTCTTACAAAGATGGAGAAAAAAACGGCAGTTGGAAATTTTATGATCCTACATCAGGAGCCCTTTTAGAGCAAGTAACCTATTTATACGGATCAAAAGACGGAAACGACATTTACTATTATAATGGCAAACAAGATCATATTGACCATTACAAAAACGGCACCCTTATCAAGAGTGCCGGCAAAAAATAGTGTTGTATCCTTTAAAACAATTGCTTCAGCACATTATATATGATATGCGGCTTAGACAAAGTATAGAAGTGCAATACAGGCACGTTGTTCTTTAAGAGGTCGCGGCACTGGTTGAGCAACCATTCTGTACCTACCAATTCCACGTCGGCATCGGTCTTACACTTCATTATTTCGGTATATAATTCAACCGGTATCTCTACATTGAATACACGAGGTATTATAGTCAGTTGCTTCTTTGTAGACAATGGCTTTAAGCCTGGAATGATGGTCTTGTTGATACCTGCTGCATTGCAACGGGATACATAGTCGTAATAGTGCTTGTTGTCAAAGAACATTTGGGTAGTAATATAGTCTGCACCCAGGTCTACTTTGCGTTTGAGGTTAGCTATATCGATATCCAGGTTTGGTGCCTCGAAATGTTTTTCGGGGTAGCCGGCAACACCTATACAGAAGTCCGTCTTTACACCGTCCAGTATATCGTCTTCCATATACTGGCCTTTGTTAAGGGTGATGATCTGCTTAACCAGCTCTTCGGCATAATTATGTCCATGTGGATGGGGCACAAAGAATTTTTCATTAGCAGCAGCATCACCACGAAGGGCTAACACATTCTTAATACCCAAATAGTGAAGATCTATCAAGGCATTCTCCGTCTCTTCCATACTAAAGCCACCACATATAAGATGTGGTATGGCCTCTATCTGGTATTTATTCATGAGTGCGGCGCAAATACCTACCGTACCAGGTCTTTTGCGTATCTCTACCCTTTCGAAGGTACCATCTGCCCGTTTTTTATATATCTGTTCTGCTCTGTGGTAAGTAACGTTTACGAATGATGGTTTGAACTCCATGAAGGGATCGAGCGTACTAAACAGGGAGTCTATACTTCTGCCTTTAGTAGGGGGTAAAACTTCAAAAGAAATGATAGTTTTTTTAGCTTCTGCTACGTGTTGTGTTAGTTTCATGACTGCAGCAAAAGTAAGTATTATAGGCTTAAAACAAAAAGTGCTGCTATTGAGTTTATCAAAAGCAGCACTTATTAATTATTTAAAATGAGGTTATTCTCTGTTCAAGTCCATCTTCTTACGCAACTCATCAGGTATGCCATTTTTATGTAGCAAGATAGCTGTGGTCTTATAACGTACATAAGCCTTAGATACGTAAATGTACCCCTTATGATCGTTCTTATCTCCCCATGAGTTCTTAACGATATAGTACTTGCGGCCATTCTGATCTCTTGCCAACCCTACTATATGCATACCATGATCATCAGTAGTTTCGTAGCTATCAAATGCTGCCTGGCGGCTTTCAGGTGTAATGTGGCGCTCGTCCATAGGACCATCGAACATGTGCTTCTTTGCAGAATCGTCCATGTCTTCGTAATCCTTTTCAGGTACATAAGCTACCCCATTCTTCCAGCTAAAGTACTTTTCGCTTACATCGGTAGCCCATGCTACAGTAAAACCACTGTTCAAGGCATTGTCTATGATGTCTGTGAGATCATTCATCTTCGCATTGTACACCTTATCAAACGACCAGTTATCAGGAACCATAAGGATGGTCTTCTTATAATAAGGTGCAGTGGTAAATGATGACAATTCTACATAATCTTCAGGGTGAATACCTACCACCTCGCGAGCGAAACTCTTAGGAGTATAGGTGCGGTGATCCCATGTGAAGGTTTCAGGAACAGGGCCAAGATAAGCATCCAATACAGCGGTGTAGGCTGTCTTCCACGATGGAGTGAGCTTACCATTAGGGTTAGAAACAACAGCATCCAACATAGCCTTCAGCATAGCCTGAAACTCTGCAAACTTGTTTTTGTTGGTACCGTAATGAAGACCAGTGTAAGCTACCTGTGGCATTGCGCCATACTTAGCATACATGTTGATCACATCGTGACAAGCACCGCCATCGCCCCATGCAACAGATCCGTGCATACGTACATAATTCTCTGCTTTTTCTTCGTAAACACGACGGGCACTGTATAGCTGCGCCAGTTCAACAGGAGATTTACCCATACGCATCATTTCACTTTCGAGGAAAGAATTGGTAGAGTAACTCCAGCACGTACCGGAACTAGCCTGGTTCTTTATGCTTGTATTTTCGAGGTTGATGATCTTTGTAAATTCATATTTCTTAGCGTTATCGCTCTTGTTGGCATCCAGTTTGGCCACCAGATTGTCCTGAGCGTTAACTACGAGTGGCAAAATAGCCACCGAAAGCATCATGAGTTTTTTCATTAGTTGGAACCCTCTTTTGTAGAAGTGAAACAAAAATACCTAAATCTGTGACATTTAGGTAATAGTTGACTAACAATTCAAATAAATTGGAACAGAGGTAGTGATGTGTGCAGATTTGACAACTTTTAGAAAGTTGTCAAATCTTGTGTCAAATCATATATAACCACTTATTGGCATCATTTTTAAAGCTACTCCTCAAAAAACACACAACCATGAAAAAACTAGCATTAAGTTCTATCTGCATTTGCCTTTGCATCATTTTCTTAAGCTCGTGCGTAGCCAAAAAGAAATACCTGGCTCAAAGAAACAGGGCAGACATGAATCAGAAACAGATAGATATGCTCAACGGCAGGATACGTGGCCTGAACGATACCGTTAGTATGCTCTCCGGCAGCATTAGCGATATGAACAACCGCCTAAATCAGTTGGGTGTTGATTACCAGGCGACCAACAATCAGCTGAACTCTGCCAAGAGTCAATTGAATATGACGAAGGAGCAGGTAGCTGCTCAGAGACTGCGTATGCAGCAGATGCAGGCGCTATTGGATCAGCAACAAAAGGCTACAGAGGCATTGCGCCAGAAGATAGCGGATGCGCTTACAGGTTTTAACGCCAATGAACTGACCATAAGCATGAAGAATGGCCGTGTATATATATCTATGCAGGAGAATTTGCTGTTTCCATCAGGTAGTGCAGTTGTGAACCCTAAGGGAAAAGAAGCATTATCTAAGGTAGCGCAGGTACTGAATAACAGTAACGAAATTAATATAGATGTAGAAGGCCACACAGACAGTATAGCTATACACAATAAGATGTATGCCGACAACTGGGCTTTGAGCGTGGGTCGTGCTACTTCGATTGCACACGTATTGATCGATGACTATAATGTTTCGCCTAAGCGCGTTGTGGCAAGTGGTCGTGCGTATTATGACCCGATCGCAACCAACACTACACCGGCTGGCAGAAGTTTAAACCGCAGAACAGAGATCATACTCGAACCTAAATTGGATGAGTTGATGGATCTGTTGAATACCAATACGGCCAAGATGAAGAACTAATAAATTATTCCTATTTTAGAAAAAGGGCGGTTCATCCGCTCTTTTTTGATTTTGGTCATACCAACAATGGGAGATATTGAGTAAATTTATAGTCAAATGCAACAAATGAAATTTAAAACAAAACCTGTCATATATTTTTTCTGCGGGCTGGCTATCGGAGTAGCTGTGGTTGCTGGTATTGCGTCGCGCAAGATAGAGCCGGGAGCCACAACAGTAGAAGTAAATAATGAGGGCCGACCACAATATAAGTGGTTCTCCCCTGCCCTGCCTGCCAGCCTTGACTTTAGCGGCGAGGCGGTGCCACTGGACAGGTGGGAAGTAAAAGAGCGGTTGGACAGGGAAATGATCGTTAACTACTATGTGCATGGTAGTCAGCTGTATATTCTGAAACTGGCAGGCAGATATATGCCTGTTATTGAAGAGCGTTTGAAAGCAAATGGTGTACCCGACGACTTCAAGTTCGTAGCAGTGGCAGAGAGTTCTTTGCAGCAGAATGCAGTGTCGGGTGTCGGCGCGTCCAGCTT
>CANBQQ010000219.1 GCA_947371715.1 Flavipsychrobacter stenotrophus | reverse complement strand
AACTTACCTACCTCTTCATCTCCCACGATCTAAGTGTGGTGCACTACATCAGCGACAGAGTAATGGTAATGCAGGCAGGCAAAATAGTAGAAACCGGGGATGCTGTACAAGTATTAAAACACCCTAATAACGACTATACGAAACGGTTGATTGCAGCAATGCCGTAAAAAGTGAAATCTGCATGTAGTGACGCCATAAATTCATCTCTATAGAAATCAACACAGCCAGGGAATACCATTGCTAACACACAACAAAAACCTCCACCAAATAAAAAAGCACTAACCGATCTGCATCAATTAGCGCCTTCAACTATGATTTCTAAATTTATTTTTGCACCACAACCATTTTCACCGTATGCACTGAAACACCGTCAAATGCTGACAAGAAATAAATTCCCGGTGCAACATCCAAATGTATATCCATCTGTTTGTTAGGCATCATATCGTAGTCAGCTATCTTACGGCCGGTCATATCTGTGACAACGATCTTTATATCAGTCTTGCCCGCATAATTAAGCGTAAATGATCCATTATTGGGATTAGGAGATATGGATAGTTGGCTATTGGAAGTTGCAATATTATTTACGGTAAGTTTTGCACATTCTTCTGGTGTAAGAACAGTTACAACGTGTATCACCGTACCTGCATTACAGATATTAGGCACAGAATACTTGATAGTATCTACACCTGCGGCGATACCCAACACAACTCCTGTAGCAGATACCGTGGCTAAAGTATTATTCGTACTACTCCATATGCCACCCGTTATATAGTCGGTTAAAGAAATAGAACCACCAATGCACACAACATCTGGTCCAACGATCAGGCCTGCTGTATTCGGAAAAACATCAACATGAAATGGAAGTGTATCCGTAAGACTACCATCAGATACCTTAATAGTAAACGTGTCTGAGCCGTAGTAAAGCCCTGTAGGCGTGTAAGTGATACCAACCGGATTGATCACACCTCCTGTAGCCGTTACAGATGTTGGAAAACCAGACAAAGAACCGTGCGATGGAGCTACAATGACACTATAGGTTTCTGTTTGCCCTGCATCCACATCACTTACATCAAGAAACCCTACTGGATTCAATGAAGAGTTTTGGCAAACATTGAGGAAACCGGTACCATCGATCGTAAATATTGGTGCGTGGTTAGTCGATATTGCAATTCCCGAGATAACTCTTACACGATGGTTGTCTAGATCCGATATATATAAGTTGCCAGCGGCATCTAATGCAACATCAACAGTGGTATGCAGCAGAGCGCTGGTGGCCGGACCACCGTCACCACCAAAGCCGGCGACTCCAGTGCCTGCAACAGTACTTATAATTCCCGATGTATTTACCTTCCTTATCCTGGAATGAAGATTATCGGCAACATACATATTTCCAATAGGGTCAACAGCCACACCACCCGGATAGTATAAAGAAGATGCCGTTGCTGCCATACCATCCCCGGTATAAGTTGTTGAGCCGTTCCCTATAATAGTCGTAATAATACCTGTTGTGGCATCTATCTTTCTTACCCGATGATTTCCATTATCTGTGACTATTAAATTGCCTGAATTATCTAAGATAAGAAAATTGGGATAGCTGAACGTTGCCGCAGTTGCGGGACCTCCATCACCGCTAAACGAAACGGTGCCGGTGCCGGCTATGGTAGAAATAATACCAGCCGGAGTTATTTTTCGTATCCTGTGATTGTATTGATCACTGAAAATAATATTTCCTAACCCATCAATTACTATACCGGTAGGCCAATTCAGTTTTGCCGCAGTTGCAGCTCCGCCATCACCAAAAAATCCGGCGATACCTGTACCTGCAATTGTTGATATTATACCTCCCGGGGTAATTTTACGTAACCTATGATTCAGTTCATCAGTAAAAATAATGTTTCCTGATGCATCAATGACAAGGTCAAAGGGATGATCAACACTTGCGGCGGTTGCAGGTCCACCATCTCCACCATACCCCCCAATGCCTGTTCCCGCTACTCTGGTGATAATACCTGCCGCATCAACTTTTCGGATAGAATGAAAACCGTCATCATTAATATATCTTTCTCCGGTCGATGACACGTAAAAGCCATGCGGGTAATGTAATTGAGCAGCAGTAGAAATACCACCATCACCTGCACCACCCACGGTACCAGTACCAATAAAAGTTGTAATTGTCTGAGCGAAAAGATGCTCCGAGTACCCAAGTTCAAACAAGACAAATAGCAAATAGATTGCCAAAATCGCTCTTTTCATAATAATAAGTTTTATTTAATAATCTAATCAAAAGTAATTAAATTAAATTAAGTCAATATAAACAAACACACAGTCTTAAATGCTATAATTTTTCATACACCTTCATCCCTTGGGCCAACTTGTTTATAGCCATGGCTATCCTGTTGAATCTGGTATCTGCTTTCTTAGCACCATAGATCCATTGTAAGTAGTACTTCTTTTCGCTTTCAGAAAGGGAGTAGAAGTACTTTGAAGCGGCAGGTTCGTCTTCGAGGCAAAGCTGAAACTCACCGGGTATTTCCAAAGCTTCATTGTCAATATACAATATCACATGCACGTGATCTCCGGCTTCTTTCTTTATCTTCTTGCGGATCTCAGCTCGTACAGGTAAGAATAAATTGCCATCGCCCATGGGCATGAGGTGATACTTGCTTATTTCAAATCCATCTATAGTACCCATTACCCTAACAGTATTGAAACGGGAGTTCTTGTCTTTTGGGATCTCAGGGATGCGGACAAAGGTCCAGCCACCCTTGCCTTCGTATTTTTCAAGCAAATATTTCTTGTCAACAAGCGGCTTCATAGACCTACCTTTTTCAATGAACACTACTTCTTATAAGATTTCGTTATCCCTTTCAGCTCATTTAACTTAAGCAAAGCCTCGACAGGTGTAAGGGTATTGATATCGGTATCTTCCAGCATCTGCTGTATGCGGCGTATATCTTCTGTAACGCCATCAAATATATTAAGTTGATACTGTGGTGAAGGCTTTACATTCTTTATCTTCTGTAATGTTTCTCCTCCACCCGATGCTGCATGCTTCTCTTCGAGCAATGCCAATATTTCATTAGATCTGTCAAGCAAGCTATTGGGCATACCTGCCATGCGGGCTACCTGAATACCAAAGCTATGACGACTACCGCCCGGTGCCATCTTACGCAGGAAGATCACCTTATTGGCGGTTTCCTTGTGTGTGATATGGTAGTTCTTTACTCTTGGCAATTGGTTCTCCAACTCATTCAACTCGTGGTAATGGGTTGCAAACAATGTCTTTGGCTTGGTAGCACTATTGTGCAGATGCTCAACAATAGACCAGGCAATAGATATACCATCGTAGGTACTTGTGCCGCGGCCTATTTCATCTAACAGAATAAGGCTGCGTTCAGTAATGTTATTGATGATTGAAGCGGTTTCATTCATCTCCACCATAAAGGTACTCTCGCCACCACTCAGATTATCTGATGCACCTACACGGGTAAATATTTTATCGGTCAGTCCTATTGTAGCTGAAGTAGCCGGCACAAAACTACCCATGTGCGCCATAAGAGTGATGATAGCGGTCTGCCTGAGTAAGGCGCTCTTACCACTCATATTGGGACCGGTAAGGATGATCACCTGCTGGTCTGTCTTATCGAGTGTAATATCATTAGCGATGTAAGATTCACCCGGTGGCAGGCGTTGTTCAATTACCGGGTGCCTACCTTCCTTTATTTCAAGTATCGGGTCCATTACCAAAGTAGGCCTGTGGTAATTATAGGTGATGGCGTTGTTAGCAAAACACAAGAGACAGTCTAACTGGGCTACGATATTTGCATTGGTTTGTATAGGTGCGATGAAGGGTTCTATGCCTGCCAGTAACTGCTGGTAGAGATCCATTTCAATGGCCAATATCTTTTCCTCCGCACCTAGTATCTTTTCTTCGTATTCTTTAAGTTCGGGGGTTATGTAACGCTCTGCATTGGCCAGGGTTTGTTTCCTTATCCATTCTGCGGGCACTTTGTCTTTGTGCGTGTGGGTCACTTCAAGGTAGTAGCCAAATACATTATTGTAAGATACCTTCAATGAGGATATACCTGTCTTTGTAGATTCCTCCTGTTGTATCTGTAGCAGGTAATCTTTGCCACTACGCGATATCTTGCGCAGGTGGTCCAGCTCAGTATGGATACCTTCTCTAATGGCCCCACCCTTGCTCACCAGTACCGGTGCATCATCTACTATAGTCTCCATTATGCGCTTACGCAGGTCAGACAATGGCTGTAATATCTGTACCAGTCTACCTAGGGACTCATTGTCGCTTTTGATGCACAGTTCACGAATATCTTCCATGAACTTCAAGCTTTTGGCCAGTTGCAATACCTCACGCGGATTGGCTTTCTTCAGCGGTATTTTACCTATCAATCGCTCTACGTCGCCTATCTGTTTTACCAATGTCATTAGCGCATGATTGAGATCTTGCTCCAATATGAAGTGGCTCACCAGGTTCATACGCTGTTCTATGCGATGCAGGTCGAATAGCGGGAATATCATCCACCGCTTCATGAGCCTGGCCCCCATTGGCGTGTGGGTATGGTCTATAGCATTGAGCAATGATGCTCCCTGCTCGTAGCCGCTATTCAGCAACTCAAGGTTGCGGATGGTGAACCTATCCATCCACACAAACTCATCGGCAACTATGCGCTGTAGCGTGTTGATGTGCTGCAGGTAAGAGTGTTCTGTATCCTTAAGGTAATGCAGTGCAACCCCACAAGCCACTATCGCGCTGCGCATATCTTCAATACCAAATCCTTTCAAAGAGATGGTCTGAAAATGCTGCAACATGAGGTCGTAGGTATATTGCTCCTTAAATATCCAGTCTTCCATATGGAAGGTGTATACCTTGGTATCAAAGTGCTCCTTGAACCTTTTTACCTGCGCCTTGGACAGGATGACCTCTGATGGCTGGAAGCTTTGCAAGAGCTTATCCATATACTCCATATTGCCCTCGGCGGCATAAAACTCACCGGTGGTAATATCTAGGAAGGCCACACCGCACATATGATCGGTAAGGTGGAGGGCAGCAAGGAAGTTGTTGGTCCTGTTCTCGAGGAGCTTATCGCTGGTAGCCACACCGGGGGTAACCAGTTCGGTAACACCGCGTTTTACAATACCCTTGGTCAGCTTGGGGTCTTCCAGTTGGTCGCAGATAGCCACTCTGTAACCCGCCTTTACCAGCTTGTGCAGGTAGGTATCGAGCGAATGGTGCGGGAAGCCCGCCAACTCTATGGCGCTGGCAGAGTCTTTGCTGCGCTTGGTAAGGGTGATACCCAATACCCGTGATGACACGATAGCATCTTCACCAAAAGTCTCATAAAAATCGCCTACCCTGAACAATAAAATAGCATCGGGATACTTTGCCTTGATCTCGTTGTGCTGCTTCATTAACGGGGTCTCCGTTGATTTCTCCTTTGCCATTACCGCAAATGTAATTTTTATATGGCGGAGATGCGGAAGACGATATACAGTTGTGAGAGCGGTGTGGAAAACTTTAAAAAGTAAAAAGTGATAACTTAAAAGTAAAAAGTGTGTTATGATACCACGCCCGATATAGTTGTGGCCCTACGGGCCGCCGGGTTTGGGTGGGGTTTGTTGGCTACAGACCTTTTGCACCTACGGCGCAATGACCTGCTATGTACCAAATCCGAGACACATTATCTATTTCCTATTTATTAAAATCCCCGAACTACTTTTTGCCTTATTAACCTTTAACTCTTTAACCCTTTACCCTTTTAACTTTTTACCCATTTAACCTATTAAACCAACGGGTTTTGTATCTTCACGCAGTTATGTCAAAGACTGTAAATAAACCAACAGCTGCCGCACAGGCATCTACCTTTTATCCGCAATCAACTGAGCAGGAC